>JABHUV010000341.1 GCA_018658605.1 Planctomycetaceae bacterium
ATCAAACATGCAACTTACTGGATTGCCACGTGTTTTGAATCAAAGTGCGTTTGCGACGGTTGCGGTGCTCGCTGGTGGCGGAGGAGTACGTCGTCGTTCCATGCAGTTTCTTGCTGCGTCGGACAGTGTTGCGGATAGCGCCCCAGAATCATCAGTCGAGTTTGAGGCTGTTACCGAATCTGATTTTGCGGACGAGGAGCTTATGATGAACGGCAATTCACTGTCCATGGACCAAGCGGAATTGTTTGCGGGTGAATCAGAAACGGAGGCCCCAGCGTCGCCAAGTGATTCGCTAAATCAGCCAAGCAATAGGCGCCGGGATGACATGGAGGGACTTGCGAAAGGTGGTGAAGAGGAATCAAGTCCCAAGCCAAGCCAAGCGGCTCCTCCTGAGCCCAGTAGTGAAGTGGTGCCCGAGGAAGTTGACCGGTCTATGGGTGGCATTGATCTTTTGGACGGCAAAGATGCTGAAAAATACTCGTATCGTGCTAGTCAAACCTGGGCGTTACAAGGCATGAAGAGCCTAAACGTTGATCTGTTGAACAAACCTCAAGATTCAAACGGGGACGTCGATGTGCAATACATGGATTTCGTCCGCTATGATTTTCAGAGTTTGGGTGGTGAGCCTAGATTAGTCGGTAGGATAGTGCGTAAAAGTGTGGTCATTTTATGGGCTTGGATCGCGGGCATCGCTGTTTTGCTCGTGGGCTTACTGTTGTTACCGCGAGATGCGAAGTCGAAACGTAACTATGTGCTTTTTGTGTTGGCGATGCTAGCGTTAGCATCTGCGGTTCCCGCGTTAGGGTTTTATCAGCAAGTGTTAGAAGTTGTGTTTGTGATGACACTCACGTTGGCGCTGATATATTGCTTCTACCATTTACTTAAACCAGGCGTCTGCTGGTTTCGAAAACGAGCTTCGAGAATTACGGGACTTGGTTGCGGTTTGCTGTTCGCTTTGCTGCTGTTTAACGGAGTCACAGATGCACAGCAGAATGAACCGAGCGAAGAAGTGCAGACGGTGCAAGTTCCTGCGGATGCTGTTATCGTGCCGTATGATCCTGCTCAATTACCAACCAAGAGAACTCCTACGGATCAGCTTTTGATTCCCCTAGAGTTGTATTCTCAATTGTGGCGACAGGCCTATCCGGAATTACCGTTGGAGCACGAAGTCTTGCCTGTCGAATATGCCTTTAGTTCAGTTAAGTATGAGAGCACTTTGTTTGACGATGATGGAATTTTCATTGAAGGTGTGCTGGGAATTGAAGTATTCAGTGGACGTGAAGTCGCTATTGGCTTGGCCCTGAATGATCTTGTTTTGCAATATGCAACCCTCGACAAACTCCCGGCACAAATCCAAGTGTCGGGGCTTAATGGCGGTACTGTGAATCCAACCAATGGGCCGGAGCAACAAGCAGTGAACGCAGTTCCGCAACAAGTTTTGCGGGGCAATAGTCATACTTTATACGTTAAGGGGCGGGGACATCATGAATTGCGGGTCGGCTTTAAGTTGCAAGTGCAACGGCAAGGTGGGTGGCGATTGGCAAGAGGTAGTTTGCCGATTGGCGCAAGTGGCTTGTTAGCGTTGAATGTGCCACGTAAGGATACCGAAATACGTTGGAATGGGCATTTAGGCACTGCTGAATTGAATACCGTCGCGGATAATCAGCGTGCAGAATCGCCGCTAAAACTAGATGGCGGGTTTGATTTTCGCTGGCGGTCGATTGTTTCGCAAAGCGGGGCGGATCGTGACCTGATCGCGGATTCACAAATACTCGTGGATGTGCAAGAAGATGGCGTGTATGTTGATTGGCAAGTGCGATTGGAATTTAGAAATAGTCAACTAGAGATATTTCGATTCGTCGTACCCAAAGAATATCGAGTGGCGGAAGTGACGGGTGGGAATATTCGCAGTTGGGAAGTGCAGTCGGATGCCAACGATCGACAAAGTGTTACCGTGGAGCTGTTAGAACCCGCCGAAAACCAAATGACACTCCACCTAGGTTTGTTACGGTACCGTAGTTTGCCCAAGAAGGCGGGTGATCCGTTCACAGTACCCGCAGTATCTGTTCCAGATGCCGTCTCTCAAAAGGGCACGATTACGATTCGCCGAAGTCCTTCGTTAGAGTTGTTTGTTACCCAGACACAAGGTGTTAACCGAGATGATGTCAATGACGCGATTGCAAAAATCGCTCAACCGCCCAATCGGGTTAATCCACTGGGCGTGCGAGTTGTGCAGGCGTATCGATTCAGTGGAACTGGGTTCAACTTGCAATTCACCGCGAAACCAGTGACCACGGTCGTATCCGCAAATATTAATTCGCTGGTCCGAGTTTCACCACAACAGATTTCATTAGAAACTCAGGTGCGATTTAACATTCAGAAAAGGCCGATTCACCAAGTTCGAGTTATTGTTCCCGCGGACTTAACGATTCGCCAAGTTAGGACGGTGTCGTTAGTCGATTGGTCGGCTACACCCGTCGAATCACTTGGCGGCCCGGCTCAATTGATCACAATATTATTGTCTCAGGGAGTGACCGGTAATTTGAACGTCCTTATAGAAGGAATGTTGGAACGGAAACTACAGGATATGACAACCGATGTTCCATATATAGCAACTCCAGGGGTTACGAGCCAGCGAGGACAAACCGTCTTGTTGTCGGACCCGTCGTTCAATATTGAGTTGCTCGACGTTACCCAAGGAGAATCGGTATCGATGGCTACCATGTTCGCGTGGCTCAAGCAGAGTCAGCGAACAATGGCACGGACCGCGTTGAAATTCACAGGCAAGAATTACTCTGCCCGTTTTAAATTGGTCAGACGTACTCCTCAAGTGACGTGCACGACGTTTTCAAATGTAAATATCACAGATAGATCAATCGAAGAAACTATTTTGCTGTCATATAAAATCGAAGATGCCGGAATCCAAGAGGTTAGCTTTTTGTTACCAGCTGGATTAAAAGATAGCCGTATACGG
>JABHUV010000050.1 GCA_018658605.1 Planctomycetaceae bacterium
ATGTCCCCCGGTAATGCGTCGCCGATCATAAATGGGTCAAACGCCTGATTGCCCATTCCACTGATAGCCACGTAATAGGTTGTATCGGCATAGGACAAAAACTGTATCTTAGCGTCCCATTGCCCGTTGGTTTCGAAATCCCAGTCTCGTTGGGCAATGTAATTTCCATCTTGGTCAAACACCGTAATTACACTATCGAGTACATCGTCATTGTCCGTCAACGAATAGGAATCAATGTCGATTTCGAAAACACCGTTTGTGGGGGAGGTAAGGCCGTAGAAATCAATGTCTTTGTCACTGACAACGGCCCAGTCAGCAGCAACGCCGTCCCAGTCAAAGTAAATAAACTCCTCGTACCAAGTACCCGCATCTGGCAAATTCATCGCTTGATTGATGGTACCCGATAAATCCTTGGACTCAAATTGAAACGAAACTTCGTACGTGCCGCCGACCGTGTTGCGTCTACCGTCGACACTCATCGGGTTGTAGACGTCGTTACCATAGCCGGAAACACCAAAATAGAGGACTTGGCCTTGGGTCAAATCGTCACCGAGTACAAAACTGTCTCGAGTATGCCCGTCGTAATACTGGCGATCAACGGGGTCGTTAAAAACTAATCCCGGATAAGTGTTGTCTGTGTATTCAACTTGGTAACCAAAAATATCAGTTTGCAGATTGTCATCGCTAGAAGTAATTTCGATACCGTTGTCGTCAAAGACCCGTAAAATTGAATCGACATAACCATCGGCGTAGGGGGTGTCGATATCCACTAAGATCGCTCCGTCATCGGGAACCACTATTCGGAAGAGATCGACATCTTGCGTACCGACGTATGTTCCGTAATCCGCTCCGATAAGACCGTCAAATTGAGTTTGACCTTGGTTAAAAGAAACTTGTACAGCGGTGTCCAAAAATCCGTTCAGGTCATCATTAGCCCAGCTAAAAGCGAGACGATAATATCCACGATCCGCTGCTTGTCCAGACCCGGAAACGTTGGGATCGTAGACGTTGTTTCCTGAACCGCTAACCCCGACATAATATTGCCCAACCGGAAGTGCCGCTTCGAGGTGAGAAAAGCCGTTGCCGGCGGTGTTGTCATCGATGGCGAGTTGATTTCCGAGAGTGTCGAATAATCGCAGTACCGTATCGGCAGGATCGCGATTTGGATTCCACGGTGATGTTTCGAGGATGACAATACCTGCGGAAGTGACTTCGAAGGAAAACATATCGACGTCGAAATCTCCAATTTCAAATCTTCGCGCATCGGTACCGAGTATCCCTTTGAGGATAATTGCTTCATCCGAATTATTGTCGTACATGCTCCAGTGCAGAGGCAATTCTGGTCCTTGGTAGGCACCGGAAAATGTACTATTGGGGTCACCACTGTTGGGAAGGTACCGACTGGTTGGCTCGCCATTTCCTTCGACGAGGGCACGTACTTGTTGCACGGCATTGAGCACATTGAGTCGTGGGTAATCGTTTCCGGTGTAGTTGAAGTCCACTCCATCAATCGTCGTAATAGAATTCTCGTCATCGCCGTCATGTATCGTGTCAGCGCTGCTTCGTAATATTGTTTGCACTTCACTAGTGTTTAAATACCGTCCACCAAAAGTCATTGCCGTGTCCTGCATCAACGCGATGGCTCCAGAAACCATGGGTGCGGCCATGCTCGTGCCGCCCATTTCTTGTAAGTTATCACCAGGTACGGTGCTGTTAATAAAAGCGCCTGGCGCGAAAATGACGTTGTCGTGTTGCGGTGGCCGTTGACTGTAATGAATAATACGATCGGCACCCGTGGTAACGTCACAAACATAATTCCCTAGACACAGTCCACCTCCTTCATAGGATTCCCAGACGGCGCCGACGACAATCGTGCTGTAGATTCCGGGAGCATTAGCGTTTTCAGACATGAAGTTGATGCCATTGCGATCAAAGCCGTACTCATTACCAGCGGCGCTAACGACACTAATGCCCAAGCGTTCCAGATTTAATATTTCTTGGTAAACGTCTTGGGTTACTGCAGCGCCACTAGCCGCTGTATTGAACATCCCACCGCCGAGCGACATATTCACGACTTTGATGTTATATGCATGGTGATTTTCCCGAATCCATTGCAAGGATTCCAAAATATCGAGCCACGATGCATAGCCATCGGATTCGGAAAAGACTTGCAATGAAATGATATCGGCGCCGGTTGCAACACCAATGTTTGGGTCCGTAGCGGCAGCAATGCCTGCGACGTGCGTACCATGATTAGATGAATAATAGTTTCCTGCTTGACCATAGACTAAATCCAAACTCGTAACGTAGTTATCACGTAGCAATTCATGGTTCCCATCAACTCCAGTATCGATCAAAGCAATTCCGATTGCCTGACCATCGATTTGTTGGAAATCAGGTTGTCTCCGCATATCGTATAGATCGATCAAGTCAAATGCGAACGAATGTGGTGTAATGCCCGCCAATACAATGCGCTGCTCTAGTGTTTCTATCCAAAGCTGTTTAAATTTTCGATGATGTTTGAATTGCGAGTTCATATGGATTCGTTGTTATATAAGTGTCATCAAAATAGCGACAGGCACGTGTGTTTGGCGACACTATTTAACGGGGTTTAGTGAGTGTTGCAATCAGTTTGCCGCCTACAATACCGACTGTACTCAAGAGCATTCGCTCGACGCATAGACTATACGCAATCGGCGTGCCAATACCGACGCACGAATTGACACGCAGGGGTACTTCGCTTCGCAACGGATAAGCATCACCTACCCATTACGCCGAATTAGCGAGGGTTGCTACGGATGAACGCAAGCAGATCGGCGACCTGTTGGGCAGTCATGTCTCGCACTTGTAGGTCTGGCATTATTGACTTGTCCTGCCGTTCGAAGAAGTCAACGTCCTGGGCGGAAATGACGAGTTCTTTTCCCTGTGCATTTACAATCACCAGTCGTTGGGGGGTCTTTTCCTTGAGCACGCCGCCGAGGACACGACCATCCACCGTTTCGATAACGTAATGCGCATATTTAGCGTCGATTTGTTTTGACGGTTCCAAAATACTCGTCAAGATTTCCGCACGGTTCAATCGTTTGCGAATATCTTCGAAAGATGGACCGACTGCCTTTCCGACCTGGTCGGCAGCATCGATTTTATGGCAGTTTTTACATTGAATTCCGTCAGTACTCAAGAATAGTTTACCTCCCCGACTCACATCGCCGTCTAACGCAAGAATCGCTGATGGCACAACCAAATCTCCCAATCGTTTGGGGATCTGGTTAGGTGCTAGAAATCGCTCATACAGATTAAACTCAAACGGAGAAAT
>JABHUV010000342.1 GCA_018658605.1 Planctomycetaceae bacterium
CCCCGCCGCTTCTTCACGAGCAACTTCCAATTCCCTTGGCGAATTCCTTCAATTTCGCCCCGCGACGTGTAGTAAACGAACTCTTCACGCGGTGACTTTTTCGCCTTCCCCATCCACAGGCGCGACATGTCCATGCCATCGATTTTATTCTTCTCAGGCAGAGGTCTACCCGTGATCGCGGCGATGGTCGGTAAAACGTCGATCGTTCCCATCAGTTCATTGCAGATCGTTCCCGCGGGAATCCCCGGACCACGTATCAAACAAGGTACCCGTTGCCCGCCTTCGAAGGTGGTTCCTTTACCGTCGCGTAGTGGTCCAGCGGAACCACCGTGATGTTTGAAGGATAACCATGGACCGTTGTCTGTTGTGTAAATGACGTAAGTGTTGTCGGATAGTTTCAACTCATCTACGACATTGAGCAGGCGTCCAACTTCGGCGTCGATATGTTCAATAGTGTTCGTGTAGGCATTTTTCGGGTCCGGATCGCGCACGTCGTCGGGAACGTAAAGAGGAATGTGCGGCATGGAATGCGGCAAATAGACGAAAAACGGTTTGTCATGATGTGCCTTAACGAAATCGATCGCCTTCTGTGTATAACGCCGCGTGACCGTCCTTTGGTCAACTGGTAACTCGACAATTTCTTCATCGTGAAACAAAGGCGTCATCCACTTGGTCAGCGTCGACTCTGGATCCTTCCAGAGAATATCCATGCCGTCGGGTCCTCCTTTTGGCTTTCCCTTATTGTCCGGATGGTTCATGTCATTGGAGTAGGGAATTCCGTAATAGGTGTCGAAACCGTTGGCGGTTGGGAGCACTTCCGGGTGATGACCGAGATGCCACTTACCGAAGCAGGCGGTGGCATAACCCTCTGATTTCAGGTGATCGGCGAGTGTGTGCTCTTTTGGATTAAGCCCTTTGATCGAACTCGGAAACAGGACGTGCTGGTGCATACCCACACGTTTAGGATAACAGCCTGTTAACAATGCCGCCCGCGAGGGCGTGCAGACCGGCGAGGCCACCATGAAGCTGGTGAATTTTCGGCCCTCGACCGATAAACGGTCGATGTTGGGCGTCTGAATCTTCGTTGATCCGAAACAACTCAGGTCACCATAGCCCTGATCATCGACGAAGATGAGGATGAAATTCGGTTTGGCTGCTTGGGCGATGTTGGTCGCGAATAGGATAAATATGACGGTCGACAGCAGAAGATAATTGATTTTAGTTTTCATGGGAGGATATTTTGGAGCTAAGGAGTTGCGGACAAGGTTTCTCCGTCAGGGAGCCGTCAAAGTGATCTTCTTGCCACTACGATCTTCATCCGACTTGCCCGAATTTGACTTCTTGGGTGATCGTTTCCACCGTGCTTTATGCGTTCGGGGAACATCCTTATCTCCCCGCGTGGCTTTCAAAATAAAGTCCACTCCATTGGCCTTGCGTTTGATTTGAATGGAAACGTTACCGAGTTTAATCTGCTTCAGCTTTGCCCAATCGGTATCCTTGCCGACAGCAGCGACTTCGGAGAACTCAACCTCTTGCTTTTCGCCCTCGCTCTCTATCACCAAGGTAGCATGAGTCACGTTAAAGGTGACGGGAGTCTCGTTTATTTGCCAGTGATCGTCTGCCTGTCGTGTAAGACTTATCTCACCTTTCTCCGTTTGTATTGTAAAGGTTGTCACGTCCGCCGGAACCAAGTGCAAGCTAATGCCAATTAGAATTATTAATACCTGACTCATGATTAATATTCTCGCTTGTTGGAACGTTTCGGATCACGTGCTTAAAAAATGCGAGGTTCGGCCAGTCACAGCAACCTGTCGGTTTGAGCTCCCCCGGCAAGACTCGAACTTGCGACAAGTCGGTTAACAGCCGACTGCTCTACCAACTGAGCTACAGGGGATAATTGAATCGTCTAGTTTATTTTATCAGTATATTTTTGGCAATGGGTGAATGCATACATTGTTATTGATTAACGACTTTCAAGAAATTCTATTGACGCTCACAACTCAATGAACGGGCAATAGAGTGAGTGTCGCTAGACGTCCACGATTTCTTCGAGATGTTCTTGTTGGGCCATGCCCACGGCGTCTTTGCCACTGAATTCCCAGAAGAGGCCAGGATGAATCAAAAATTCACAGAAGGTGGATGTGATTAAACCGCCTAAGATCACTGTAGCCACGGGGTAGAGAATCTCTCGGCCAGGTTCGTGACCACCTAACACCAAAGGGATCAATCCGATTCCCGCTGTCAAGGCAGTCATCAACACGGGTGCAAGTCGCTCCAAACTTCCTCGTAAAATCATCTCCTTGGTAAACGTTTCGCCTTCGTCTTTCAATAGATGCACATAATGGGTGACTAGCAGAATTCCGTTGCGAACCGAGATCCCACCGAGGGAAATAAAACCTACGAGGCTAGCCACCGTTAAATCTTGTTGTGTTAAAACCAGTGCGATCACACCGCCAATAAATGCAGTCGGCAGTGCATTGAGAATTTGCAATACAATGCGTATCGATGGAAAGAGGATTAACAAGACAATAAACATGCCCACCACGGACACTGCGGCCAAGATGAATATCAATCTTGTCGCCCGTTGTTGACTTTCAAATTGTCCACCATACTCCACAAAATATCCCGTCGGCATTATTACTTGCGCGCTAATGCGTTGTTCAATTTCGGCGACTGTGCTGGTAAGATCACGATCCTGTGTATTACAACGAATCACGATTCGACGCCGAGAGTTTTCACGATTGATTGCATTGGGGCCTGTGCCGGGCCCCACATCCGCTACTGCTTGTAGTTCTATCTGTCCGCGTTGATCCGGTAGGTCGATTCGTAGCCGCCCTAGATTTGCGTAATCCGTGCGGTATCTTTCTTCTAAGCGAATAAATAGATCGAACCGACGTTGGCCTTCGAGTACTTGCGAAACCACTTCACCTTGCAACGCAGTCTGTAATATTTGTGCGACATAGGCTCGGGTAACTCCATAATAAGCAAGGTCGTCTGATCTTAATCGAATGTGTAGTTCTTCGGTTTTTTGGATTGGTTCGACTACCGGCGGCGTGACGCCCGGAACCGTTTCGATAGCCGTCCGTACCTGTTCGCCAAGTTGTTTAAGCTTGTCGAGATCGTCACCATATATCTTGATCGCGATTTGTGCATAGACTCCAGATACCATATGGCTGATCAGATGTGCCAGTGGCTGTTCGACTTCAATGTCGACACCCGGCACTTCCGCTCGCAATTCCTTAAGTAAATTACCAATCATCTCTTCGCGTTGTTGATGGCCAGCAGGATTCATGCTGAGGATGTATTCACCCATGTGAACTGGGTTTGCATGTTCATCCATTTCTGCTCGCCCCGTACGACGGACAAAATTCAACACTTGTCCTTCTGGGTTGGTCGCCGACTTTTGCATGGCTTGAAACTTGGCGTCAATTATAGCTGACGTGCGATTGGACGCATCGAGTGACGACCCAGGCGGCATCGTGATGTTAACTTGGGTACTGCCTTCATCAAACTGTGGTAGAAAATCCCGTCCCAATTGCATGAATTGCCATCCCGCAAATGCCACGCCAATCCAAGCTATGAATGATAATGTTCGCGGACAAGCCATACTCAAGCGGATTAACTGTGCTGCGATTTTCTTCAGCATCCGTAGCAAAATGCCCTCTTTTTCACGATGTGCTGCCTGAGAGTTTGGTAATAAATAGAGCGACAAAACCGGCGTTACCGTTAATGACACGAGCAGTGAAGCGAGGATTGAGACGATATAGGCAACGCCTAGTGGTGCAAACAACCGCCCTTCTACGCCGGACAGAGCGAACAGTGGTAAAAACACAAGGATGACGACTGCCGTTCCAAAGACAATGGCACTACGAATTTCCTTGCTCGCCTCATAAACAACTTGGATTGCAGATTTAGGTCGAGCCGCTGTGTTATTTTCTCTTAACCGACGAAAGATATTTTCGACATCGACAATTGCATCATCGACCAATTCGCCCATCGCAACGGCCAATCCACCCAACGTCATCACGTTAATGGATAACTCTGTGTCGGAAAGATAACCAATGATTCTAAATACGAATGTGGTAATTACCAGCGATAATGGAATAGCTGTGAGTGTGATAAAGGTAGTGCGGAAATTCAACAAGAATAGAAATAGGATAATGATGACCAACATCGCACCGACGACCAATGCCTCACCGACATTGAAAATTCCGCGATCGATGAAGTTCTTGAGGCGAAAGAGTTCTGAGTTGATTACCATGTCTAACGGCAACGATGCTTCAACTTCTGCGAACGCCGCTGCAACGTTATCCGTTAATTCACGAGTGTCCACATGGGGTTGCTTGACAATAGTAAACACCACGCCGGTGCGACCGTTGATGCTGCCGTCACCTCGTTTAAATTGTGGGCCTTCAGTGACGCGAGCAACTTGACTTAACGATACCGTACGCCGCTCATGGACTTTGACGGGTACTTTTCTCAGGTCATCTAAGACAACATTGGCAGAGGGTCCGAGTCGACCAATAATTCTAATGGGACGTTCAGTTTCACCCGTAATTGCGAAACTTCCGCTGGTATTGATGTTGCTTTCATCAAGTGCTTGTTCAACGTCCTGCAGTGTTACCCCGTATTCAATTAAGGCACTGGGATCTACGAGGATTTGATATTGTTTGCGATCCGCACCCATTTGGAAAACTTCGGCAACGCCATGCACAATTTTAACCCGTGGGCGAATCACCCAGTCCGAAAGGGTGCGTAATGCCATATTGCGCTGCGTCGTTGTTTGGAACTGAACTACATGCGTTTTGCCACCGATGTTGATTGTTGCTTGGTTGGATTCGGTATTGATGTTGGTTGTGGGTTGCTCCAGATTTGCAGTACCGCCGACCCATTGGAAGTTATCAAAAGCGACAGATTTCCACGTGCTTTGGTCATGACGTTTTTTAACCTGCCAGACCTTCAATTCAACGTCGCGTGTTTGTTGTTGCGCGATAACTTCAATGACGTAATCGGTCTTTTCAATGACTGTGAGTTCACCACCATTTGGCCCCAGTTGTCGATAGATCCCAGCAATGATCACTTGGCCCATAATCGAAGATGGTGGGGTCATTTGCGGGTTGATTCCCTCGGGCAGCACGTTCTCGAGAGTTGATAATCTTTCTTGAACGGTTTGCCGTGCCGCGCGAATATCAGTTTCCCAGCTGAATTCAACATAAATGACGGTTAATCCGGCAGTTGTTTGGCTCCGTACATCTTGGACACCAGTGGCTCCGAGCAGCGTCATTTCGATGGGCTGAGTCACTAGTGATTCGACTTCCTCAGCGGCAAGTCCCTCGCATTCGGTAATGATAATCACTCGTGGACGATCGAGGTCAGGAAAGACATCGATTGGCATTGTAGTTGCCAAGTAGGAACCGTAGATCAGCATCACAACACTGGTTATGACAACCAGCATACGGTAGCGAAGCGAAAAACGGATGATGGCATTGAGCACGTTTAAAGTTCTCTCTGCGGTTAATGGGCCGCGTGAACGGACCCGTCGGCGTGAACATGAACATCGGTCTGTTGGCCACTAGCTGACTGGGCTTTCAGGATTCGGTTAAGTGACGCTGCTGAACCTTGAGCAATATATGCTCCAGCTTGCACACTGCCGTCATTGGCTAATACAACAAACAAGCGATCTTCATGAATCACATGTATTGGCAGACGATGAAACAAATCTCCGTTTTGCCTAAAGATATATGCTTCAGGGCCTTCTCGCACCACCGCAGCAGTTGGCACGACAATCACATCGTGAAATTGCTCAACGGGCACTCGTATTCGCACACGCTGTCCAGGTCGAAACCGCCATGCCATAAAGGATTGACCGGCATGCTCGTACGATCGTGATTGGTTGACTAGTGGTACGAAAAAATCAAATGTGCGGCTCGAGGAATCAATGGTGCTTGATAGGTGGCGAATTTGATACGCTTGTTCTAGGGCTGGCCAATGTTCGCTATCGTCTTCAGCAAATTCTACTTCCAGCGACCAGCCGTTTTTCGCTGCTTGTTCCAGACTCGGAGCTTCTTGTTTGAATGCGTGCCCTTCAATGTACAGCGATCGATGATCGGAGATGACGGACAGTAACTGCCCTGCGTTGACTTGGTAACCTAAATTCACCTGCAGTTCTTGAACTTCAAAACTTGGTTCTGTTGTGGCAGTTGTGGGGACGGTGATTGTAATGGTCGAGATAAACTTGCCATCAGCAACTTCTTGGATTTGAGCGACGCTGAGGCCCCGCGTTTGCAGATCTTGTTTATAAGATTCAATGAGTGCTTGTTGACGTCGAAGGTGTTGGTCAAATTCAATAATACGAGCGGTCGCAATGGTGCCGGATTGAGCAAGCTGATCCAGTCGCTGACGTTCTTCATTGAGTAGTATTGTTTCACGAGTGGTCTGGAACAAGTTTGATTGTGTGTCATGCAGGTATTCGCTAAACAGCTTCAGGGTGAATAGTTTGTCACCAGATTTCACCGTGTCGCCTGCGTAGGCGTGCACTTGAGTGACCACCCCCACGGCTGGTGAGCTAATTCCATGGTCGGACAAGCCAGGGCGATCAATAATAACTCCAGGCACTTCAATGGTTTTCCAGTAGTCCTGTGGCTCGGCCAATTTTGAAACCAACGAGAGATTCTTGCGCGCTTGAGGCGATAACTCTAGGATTTGAATGGCATTGGTGGTGTTTTGTGGTTTTTGTTCATCATTGGTAGTGTTGCCTGCTGATATCGCTTGTCCATTGAAAAGAGTTTGAATGGAGTCGCGGTTGGTATAGGCGATGATGAGGGTCGTTGTGATAATCACGCCCAAAAATAGATTAATAAATTTCACTTTTGGCTTATCCATTAGTGACCCTCCTCAAGCTGCACCTGCAAACTGTCGGTCAGCAGGAGCCCATTGATTTTGGCTCGGGCGACCGAGAGTTTTAGTAGCGCTGCTAGATAGTCGAGGTTGGCTTGCGAGTATGTGCGCTGAGCAGTTAATAATTCGAGGTAACTAAACTCTCCCCCTTCATACCCGAGCTTAGTAAGATCGAGGCTTTCTTGAGCATCGACCAAAATGCTTTCACGGTATGTTGTGATTTGTTGTTGACTGCTAGTGTAAGCTTGAAACACGGGTGCTAAGCGTTGTTGCAATTGCAGTCGTAGCGAAGAAACTAGTTGCTGCGCTGCAATCAACTTATGTTCCGCTTCTCGAACACGTGCTCGAGTCTTGTTGTTCATAGGAATTGGAATGGATACCATCAAGTTTCCATTGGCCGTTCCAATAGAATTATCGTGCTGCAGGATTGCTTGGATATTGATGTCCGGGACAGATTCGGCTTGAGCGCGTCGTACAGCCTCTTTAGCTTGTTTTACGTCAGCTTGCCGAGAGGCAATTTCCGGACTGCTTGCAAGTAGATGTTCGAGGGAGGATTCCCACACGATTTGGTCGACGGCATTATCGAGGTCACCAACTAATGATTGGTCGATGATTTCTTTAGATCCGACAACTGCAGCGAGCACTTGCCAAGCAGCAGTGTGCTCACTTTGTGCTTGTTGCAATAAACTGTTGCTAGTGTTACTTTCGATTCTCGCTTGCAGCAGATCTCGCTTGCTTACTTCTTTACTTTCAAATAGTGCTTCCACCGCCGTAGTAGCTTTTTCATTGATATGGGTAATGTTGCTAAGTAGCTTTACTCTCTTTTGTGTGCAGAGAACCTTGAAGTAGCCGATGGCCACATCCGTTTGCACTCGCTGTTGCTGGCTTTGCAGCACTTGGCGAGCACGGTTGATATCATAGTCACTGATTGCCTGATCAAGTTGACGTTTGTTTCCGCGCAAGATTTCTTGCTCGACGGCGATTCCAACTTGTTCAATGTCCGCGCTGGTACCGATTTGTTGAGCGGAGAAGCCAATGCGGGTGTTGGGTCGCATACCGATTTGAGCGGCGTGACTTTGGGCAGCGCGGACATGGGCCATGGCTGCTGCAATACTGGGATTCTTTCGCAGCGCGTATTGTTTTAGGTCATCCAGTGTTAGAGGTTTCTCGAGAAGCGATTGATCAGCGGATCGAGCATCTGATTTGGAGGGCAATGCGGGTAAGCTGATCGCCGATTCGTCTGAAGTTAACCGAGGCCAGCCAATGTCGGGTGACTTGGTACTTGCCCGTGGGCGCAGCGGCGTACATGCTGATAGCAGCAGCGTGGCGGCGGTTAGTATATATAAAGGAATATGCCGATTCATCACGGTTTTCCAGGACAAAATTTGCGCAGTCCTTGCGCGTTGGTATTCGTATCTGGATAAATCGGACAAAAATTAGAGGAGCTAAAGAGGCTTTTAGCTTATTTTCCTAGCTAAATTAGCTTTTTCGCGTACTTTTTGGCAGGAAATGGTCGTTTTATCAACCGTTATGTAATTCGATGTAAGAACCTGTCATGAGACGGTCTTCATAGTCCTCACCGGTTTCGATAATGATAGTGGACTCGGTGAGTAGCCCTTTTTGTTTGACGTTGATATGGTAACAACGAGTTTGGCATAATCCACAACCGACGCATTTGTCAGTTAATGCAACCGGAGCTAGAAATCCAGAATCACTTACTGGGTTTCCATCGTCATCGACTTGAGTGCCAACTTGCATGTATTCAATTGCGTCATACCCCGCAGCAGTACATTCTTGGACACACAAATCACACGCTTCCTTTTCGGCAAACGGCAGGCACGTTATTTGATCAACGATGGCTAAGCCCATACGAGCTTCTTTTTTTTCCTTGAGCGGCAATGGGCGATACGGCGTGTAAAATCCCAGATGCATTGGCCTATATCGAAAAAAACGAAAAAATGGGTCGAATTGGCCGCAAACGCAAGGCGGTTAAGTGCTAATAAGTCAGCGCACAGTTCGACTGGGCAACGGGTGATTCAGGTTTGTGACTGCTGAGTGATGGCAGAGCTTACTTGGATGTATCGAGGGGTGGCTGATTCCACAATCGATAGGGATCATCGAGACGCTGCTGTTCTTGTAATAGCAATAGCTCCATTTCTTTGAGCTGATCAGCATAACGGGGATCGTCAGCTAGATTACGCTGTTGGGAATTAGGCTTGTTGCCCACGAGAGCAATCAAATCTTGAGTATGATGTTCAGCCAGCAGTTCTAGCGGATTATCTGCTAAGTTGAACAATTGCGTTTTTTGTACGGTACCGTCGAGTACGTCGTATTTAATCAACTTCCAGTCACCCTGACGAACACATCTCATCCCAGGCTTGGTACCGCCACAATAAACACCATATAGAACATCTCGTATCGTTTGTTGCGTACCAGTTAGTACAGGTAAGAAACTTGTGCCCTCATTCATCTTGGGTGGCGTGATATTGGCGAGGTCGCAGAAAGTTGCCAAGATGTCGAGCAGATAGATATTTCCTTGAGCGCGCGTCCCTGGTTTAATTCCAGGGCCCGACACGATGAAAGGCACTCGCCAAGTATGCTCGTACAGGTTTTGTTTTCCTTGCAATCCATGGCGCCCAATGGCCATGCCATGGTCTGCTGTGTAGATGACATAAGTATTGTCGAGTTCCCCCATTTGCTTGAGCTTGTCTAAAACACGACCTACTTGTCTGTCAATATTTTCGCTACAGGCAAACTCGCGGCCAAGTTCATTACGCATCGTATTTGGGTCACGTTTCTCCCACACACCCGAAACCTTTACTTCGTCTCGCAGTCCTGGGTGTCCATGGTGAAATGGGTGCGCTCCGAGGTAGTTCAGTGGTAATGCTGGCGTCCGTTGTTGAATTGCAGGAACATTGATTTTGTCCGTATGGTTAACCGCTCCATATTTTTTCAATAATTCGCTGTTTCCCATACGCGGGTCATGGGGGTGAGAAAATCCAAAGTAAATTAGGAATGGCTTACTTTCTGTTTGTGCTTCTCGGTCCCTCAGATAACCGAGCACTTGTTGCGCGTGCCACGCACTACCA
>JABHUV010000252.1 GCA_018658605.1 Planctomycetaceae bacterium
GTTCCGGTTGGCGTCGCTGGGATCCGTCCGGTCATAAACCGTTTATGCCCGCCACCATGATCCGCAAACTTATGAGACACGGAACGGATTAGATTGAATTTATCGGCGACCTTTGCTTGCAGCGGAAACAATTCGCAAATATCCATACCCGGCACGACCGTGTTGATTGGTTTATAGATTCCACGATAATCTTCGGGAGCGTCTGGTTTGAGGTCATAGGTTTCCATATGGGGGGGACCACCGGGCAACCAAACAAAAATGACCGCTGGCTGATCAACTTTTGCTGAGACTGCAGATTCCGCCTGGGCTGCAAACAATTGCGATAACCCGAGACCACCAACCATACTTCCACCAAGCTGTAGAATACTGCGCCTATGCACAGGAGATGGAAATTGTTGGTCCATAATATTGGGTGGGTTACTCATAATGTCCCTATTATAGCACTGTTTGTTGAAGATTTGTCTATAGGAATCACCTCGCCTCTTGTAATTCTTATCGGAACAAACACAATTTGGGCTATAGCGAAATCCTATTTGGTAAAAGTCATACGCCGTCAGCTGCCAACCAGGTCTGAAACGCATCGTTATCGACATTGCGGCCACTCAAAACAATCACAATATCACCCTCACCGCTGAGATCCATACCACAGTAAAGAATCGCCGCGGTCGTAATCGCGCCAGACGGTTCCGTCTTGAGGCCATGATTGTCATACAACCACTTCATCGCTCGACACGTCGATACATCTTCGACCGCTGCAACTTGGCTTACGTCGCGCCTCAGGATCGGCCAATTATGCTCGCCTACATCATAGGACAACAAACCATCGCAAATACTAGTCGGTTTTTCAAGTCGCACCCGTTCGTCAGCAGCTAAGGATTGTTGGAAATCATTCGCACCGCTGGGCTCAACACCCACAATTTGCGCCTCCGGAAAACAATCCGCGATCGCTAACGCATGGCCTGCTAGCAAACCGCCGCCGCTCACCTGACAAACAAAATGAGAAATACTGCGCCCCTGTTGCCGCAGTGTATCACCGATCTCCACTCCACCAACTCCATTGCCTGCGATCACGTACGGATCATCGTAAGGTGATGCCTGCACGCCGTTTTGATTCTCGACAATAGCCGCCGTCAATTTTGATCGCGCCTGCGTCTGGTGATCTGTCGTAATATCATACGTTTGAATCTCAGCGCCGAATGATCGAGTCAAGTCGAATTTGACTTTTGGAGCACTCTCAGGCATCACGATAGTCACGCGTTTGTTAAAACGTGAACCAGCATATGCCAAGCCGGAAGCAAAATTTCCCGATGAATGAGCAACGACTGGGCGATCGCTAATCTTCTCGCAATTATTGGCCATCCAATTCAAAGCACCCATACATTTAAATGAACCGCTCGGCGTCCAGCCGTAATCCTTGATCCAGACGTTCCTCGATGCAGGCAACCCCAACGCTTGCTCAAGCCGATAAGAACGTATTAACGGCGCCGCACTTAAATGCTCGGCCAGAACTACTTGCGCTCGATGTACATCATCCATGGTTGGTATATGAATAGTCATACCATTAATTATAGTTGAACGAGCAGTCGCGCGGCACTCTCCCAATTACTGCTGGAGCAAAGTTAAAAACAGCAACGCCATTGCTCCAGCCCGGTCATTACGACCTTGAACCGCCTCACGATTTAAATACGCTCGAAGATTTTTTTGTTTACCGGTGCCTGTACATACATCATTAATAAACCCACCCGGCGCTATGCGTCTAAGCGTGGCCTGCTTAGCTCCAGCAATTACAGACCGATAATCATCACGCGACAACACGCCCTTCTTAATGCCTAACAAAATTGCCGAGGCAATCATGCATGTCGAAGTAAACTCAGGATAACTCTCTGGGTGATCCACCACTTGATGCCAACTTCCAGTTGCATCTTGATGCTTAACCAACTCGTTTATTTGCTTAATAAAATTTTGCTGCGCCTGCTCATAACCCTCTGTTTCCGTTGATAGTGAACTCAAGCATATACTCGCGCCAAGCGCCGCAAAACCATTACCGCGACCCCAAGCAGTTGGGTCCAGCGGAGAATGTTGATACAAACCATTGTCGAGTTGGTTCATCAGAGCACACGCTTGTAAATGAGAAATCGCAGCCTTGGCATACCTTGGATCTTCGTACTCGCGGGTTATCGAATCAGCGATAGCCAATATCGGCCCGCCCATAAAAACAGCGTCACTCATCTCGTTGTGAAACGGCATCATCGCGTGACCACGGTATTGCGACTTCTCAGAAAAAAACAAGTCCGCCACGTCTAAAATACGTTGCTTGCAATCACGTTGGAACTCGCGCTCAAGCGTGGCTGCATTCATCGCTGTGAATAGCGCCAAATGCCCCGCAACTGCACTACCGTTTTTAGGCAACGGTCGTAGCAGATGTGGCTCGATTACTTTTTTTAATTCAGTATTGGTTAGTGACTTCTCATTTCCCAGTGTCCGATGTTGATATTGAGCCATGATTGCCAACGCCGGAATATAGGAAATATTTTTCATCGAGCGCCCATACACGACCAACAGTTGATCGATGACGGAACCAATATCCGATGACCGTTTTTGGAAATCGAGTCGAGCAGAACTTTTGTTCGTCGCCTGTGATAATGAATCAATCCACATTTGAAGGCGACTGGTACTCAGTTTGCCTGACAATTGCATGACATCCAAACCAATACCATACTTAGCCGATGCTTGGGCCATCGCATTGCAATATTGCAGCGGCTCTGCCGATACTTGGATATCCGTTTTTAGTAGAGTCCGCCCGAATTGTTTTACAAACGCATTATTGGCTATTACGGACTCGTCGTTGGACAATCGCAAAAGCACGACACAGTCCGAAATATGATAGGCGGACCAGCCAACCAAATATTGGAATTCGGGGTTATTCGACGCATTGTAGAAATTCGATAAGTCGGCTTCGTTGATTACACGACCCTGATCCGAGTCTGGGTATAGATCCGGGACAAATGCAACGGAGCGGGTATCCGTCGATTTCATATTTTCGGAAAGCTGCTTGACCTGAACTGCCGACAAGGCATCGTAAACACCGCCAACGATTAATATGCGTTGACCCTGGAAATCCAAGTCAAAGTAGTCATCATTGGCCCAACCAACAATTGACGTGCCGCTGCGTGTTACTCCGATCACTGTTTTCCTGAGCGGGCCAGCCGCATGAATCTCGCTGCAACTGACTGTGATGAGGATGACGGATACAGCAAGTTTAAAGAAGTGTTGCATGTGATCGTGAGGTAAACTCCCCTGACTTAGAATCCTAACGGTTCGATCTTAATTGTCCGAATAGACGCGGGTGCTTTCTTCTTTGGTGACGGGGGTTGTTTTATCATCAGAGGATATCTGCACTCGGATAACATTATCACCCTGAGCGATCGCTTTAGCTTTCACTCTAAATACCGCTTCAGCTCCAGGAGCAAGACGCTGTAAAGGCGAAAACAATACGATTTGGCCTTCAATGCGTACATCACTTGGCCCGCCGCCTTGAATCGGCTTCAAAGCTTGTGGAAATGATGCTGCAATCTGCACACCCGTCGCAGTGCGTGTGCCCCGATTAACGACTTTGATTTCATACGTCGTATCAGATCCTAGCTCAATGGGATCCGCCGTGTCTTTCACACTGAATTCCAACTCGGGTACAGATTCCACTCGTACTACATGCTCGAACCGAGCTCGCACGCCAAGATCAGCTGTACCTTCGAGACGCACTTTTTGCTCACCCGGTTCGGTAGCGATTGCCGTTAGCTTCACAGAATCTCCAATTTGAGGAGGTAACTCTTCTAATTTCCAATAAACCGCATGCTCTGAGTTGTCGTAGTCACCGTGATGGTCAGTCGCTACGAATTTTAAGCCTTTTGGTAAATAAGCAATAAGTTCAACATTGCGTGCCGACGCTGTTCCTGGATTGACTACATCAACCGAGTATGTGGTCTGGCGATCCAAATACCGAATCCCTGGCCCACGCAGTGAAACCTGAAGTGCTGGTGCGACGATCCGTATTGGTTCGATACTACGGTTTTCAATCTGGCCCTTGCCACGGACAGTCAGAATATTCTCAATAAGCCCGGCGGTTTTTGCCAACAGACGCAATTGCAATTGTTTTGATTGCCCCGGACGTAACGTGCCAATTTGGTATTCCAATTCATTACCGGCAACGTGTGACAGTTCGGTTGGAATATCTGCCTCGACTACGATGTCCGTTGCATCACCGCTGCCCGGATTTGCCACGACGATATTGACGAGAACGGTTTCGCCGATGAGAGCCGTTTTATTAAATGTTTGTCGAATTGTCAGTTGTGGTTTTGTACTGACAGTTCGAACGGAAGCTCGCGTAGCAAACGAAACAGTGGCGACGCTGCCAATTTCTCCTTCGGTCAATGGCGTCACTTTCATGGACACCGACGCTTCTTCACCGGGCTCTAAAGCAACTAACTCCCATTGAATCGCCCCCGTGGGTGTTCGAATAAACTCAGGATGAGCGCTTTCTAATCTCGCGCCGCGGGGAACGTGATCAGTGATTTTTACACCATAAGCCGTAATCTTGCCGACGTTCTTAATGCGTGTAGTAAAGACACTAGCATGATTTACTTGGACTTCAGCCGGCGCAATTTTTCGAATGGACAACGATGGTAATTGCTCACCTTCCATTTCAATGGTACCAGGCGTGTTCTCAATTGCTGGATTTGCGTCGCTCGAACTGACGTCTCGGGAGCCGCCGTCGCCAGTTGGGTCCAAGGCTGGCAGCGTCGTCAGTGGTTGTAACTGAGAGTCGCTTGGCGCTGGGGTGGTGAGGGATTCTAGTCCAGTAACACCAGCAAGATCGTTAGTGGTAGCTGGCTGACCAAGATCGACTGTCGCAGCAGAATTCACACCCGTGGTATCATCTAACCTTGGAATAACAGGCGGAGGGTTTGCTAGTTCAAAATCATTAGAATCTACATTGGCGCGAAGAGTACTTTCTGGTGGAAGCTCGGCAATGTCACCAATGGAAAACTCTGTTGGTGGAGCCAAGGTATTAATACCTTCATCAGCGCCAATGCTAAATGACGTTGCATCGTCACCATTATCAAGTGGCGCAGGCAGAGTGTTATTGATGACAAAACTATCACCGTCTGAAGCCGTATCTACAGTTAGAGCCGGCTCTGAGGCAAGTTGGAAATCGCTATCACTGCCATCGCTACTCGTTGACCCAGCAAGTCGCAAAAATGCATCCGAATCTGGTGCAGCAACAACTACATCTTGCTCGTCATCCACATCGTTTGTAACCTCAATATCTTCCTTGTCAGATGCCGTAACAGCAACAGGTGTTTTTTCATTCGGCACAAAAAACTTGCTATAGATCGTCCAACCACTGCCCCCGAGCAGTACGATCGCTAAGGAAAAATATAGGACCGGGCGAGAAACCAAGGCTTTCATAGTACTTCCCCCTGAAGTAGTGAAGTTTGAAACAGAACAAACTGGGAATAACCAGCGGGGAAAATACCAAATTTAGGCACTTAAGAGAAGGGCAATTAGTGGTTTAAGCGAAGCGTATAGTGTGAATTAGATTCGATGTAACCAAGGATTCAGGGGATCCGCAAGGAGTAACATTTAGTGCATCGAAGCCAATTCATCGCATAATAATAATCGATGGTGCTAAACACAGTACTGGAATCGCTAGGGAGACGACACCAATACACCATCGGACGGGGCCAAGTCGAACTGTATCATCACGTGTAGGAGGGTGCTCAAGCCCGACTATCATGATCAATACTAACATCAAGACAAACATTGCTGATTGCGTGTAAACTTGGTACGCAATGACCAACACCATGAGTGTCCGAGCAATCCAATGAGCCGCTGTACCGAACAAAGTATAACTCACGTGGCCACCATCAAGCTGCCCCATTGGTACCATATTGAGCCCTGTGACGATCAATCCAAACCAACCCGCTACAAAGTAAGCATTGAGTTGGCTAAATACGACCACGTCAGGAGCCACTGCACCAGCGTGTGTCCACTGATACATCCATTTAACCAACAATGGCAACTCTATTTCAAAAGGCCCATATTCCGCTTGGGTTAAATCTAACGTTGCTACACCATGCCACATAACTGGAATAGCGACCATCAATCCTGCTAGTGGCCCAGCGATGCCAATATCAAATATTTGTTTACGGTCTGCTTGACTGCCGTCCATAAAAATCACTGCGCCAAATGTACCCACCGGGCTAATGGGGCAGGGAATACAATACGGTAACGTCGAAGGAATCCGATAGATCCGAGTGGCAAAGTAATGACCAAATTCATGGGTTAGCAAAATCCCCATCGCCGCACACGTATAGATAATTCCTTGGTCTGCATTTTTGATAATTTCAGCGCGAAAGTGAATCGAATCAAAGGCGACCCCGCCAAAGACCCGCGCACCTAAACGAATCCAAAATTCCAAGGGCATATATTGCAGCGAGGCGACAAAGAATACGGAGGCTAAGGTCAACAAAAGATACACCACGGGGCGCAATCGCCGCGGACGAAAGCGGTTCGTGTCCTTTGGCATATCGTTTGCAGTATTAGTATCCATACGTTTCTTACTGGTCTTATGTATTGCGAAGTTTACTCAACGTGGCGCAGTCGACATCCGCGGTTTCCATTCTTGGGTTATTTTAACAATTAGTCCAATCAATATAAAAACCGCCCCAATAACAGTCCCCAGCCCTGGACTTTCATAACTCGACAGATGACCCCACGCCAAATACACCCAAACTGGTAATAAAATCGGTTCGAGAATCACAATACCGGTTGCCTCATGACCCGATAGGTGTTGTACGCTTCGAGCAAACAACCAGTATGGTAATCCCATCTGCAGCATACCAAAAGCTGCCACTGCGACCCACTGCACTGCCGTCGTTGGCCCTATTCCACTGAGCATCACCAAGGGCAAAAACACTAAGCAGGTCACGACGTGATTAATTCCCACAATCCACGCCGCTTCATATGCTTTCATCCAACGCAGTGACAATACGACCAGCGCGTAGGTCACACCGACACCAAGTTTCAACAACAGCCCGCCCACTGAATTTACATACCATTCCGGCGCTAAAATAACTACAACGCCAACCATTTGGAAGGCGACCATCAACCAATCCGCTTTACTCGCTTTTTCTTTAAGCAACACAACACCCAAGGTGATGACCCAAATGGGAGCCGTGTATTGCAACCAAATAGCACTCGAAGCTTCATATCTCTCCATCACCGTCAAATAAGTATAGTTCATCGCCACAAAAATAGCCGTGACCGGGATTAACCGCACACTCCATTGCGGCCGACGAACCATTGGCAACAAAATTACACAAGCAAATAATGCTCGCCAAAAAGCCATCGCGTAACCTGGCCACCCCTCAAACCACGGCGCCTTTGCAAAGAACCCGCTCGTGCTCCACAGCAATGCAGCGATCACGATCATCATGCGTGCACGAGCGACACTATCTGCGTTGTTGTTAGATTCTGCTTCTGCCATCTACAACTCGCTTTGCTTGACAACCTTTAAAATCATTCCATTAACCTTTGAGAATTGCAGCGGCGCCATTGCGACCACACGTCCCCATTACTCCACCGCCTGGATGACTGGCCGCTCCACACAAGTATAAACCGCGAACAGGAGTTCGATGATCTGCCCAACCCACAACGGGGCGCATAAAGAACAACTGATTAGGTGTCATCGCCCCCTGCATAATATTTCCACCGGTCAGTCCAAAAGTGCGTTCTAAGTCCAGCGGACTCAGGACTTGTCGATGTTCAATCGCTGCTGGCACATTGGGAGCGTACCTCGCGATTTGCGCAATACAGCGATCCGCAAACTCTTCCTTGATATCATCCCACTGTTTATTTTCAGCTAAGTTGTATGGTGCAAATTGCACAAACACATTCATCAGATGCTTACCCGCCGGCGCAATCGTTTCATCCAAACTTGTAGGAATCGTAATTTCTAGCACCGGTTCAGTGCTCGGCCAACCTGCCAACGCGTCCGCAAAGGCACGCTCGACATAATCAACAGTTGGGCTAATATGAATCGTCCCGTAGAGTTGTGGGCTTATACCAGCAGACGCCACACAAGAAAACTTAGGAGCTTCTGCTAATGCCAAATTGATTTTCATCGAGGCTGAACTGTAATCGATCGCACCCACCGCTTGGCGAAACTCAATTGGTAAATCATCTTCATCCAAAAACCGGTTAAATGTCAAATTGGCATCAACTGTCGAAGCGACTATCGTTGTTTCAATGATTCGTCCGTTACCCAAGGCAACACCACAAACCTTACCTTCACTGGTCAATATTTTACAGACCTCGGCTTCAGTAAAAATATCGACATGCAAATCTTCACAAGCTTGCGCCAAGGCGTTCGCTAACGCTCCCATGCCACCTTGCACATATCCCCACACACCACGTGACCCACCTGCTTGTCCCATCACATGATGTAACAATGTATAGGCGCTGCCTGCGGACGATAACGACTGAAAGGCACCTATGATCGCATCCGTACCCAGCGTCGCTCGTAATACTTCTGATTCAAACCAATTCTCAAGGAGTGGTCGAGCGGCTCCGCTGAGCAACTGCATCGCGTTGGGTAAATCATCACCCAATTCACCCAACGCTTGGAACATCTCCCACATTTGTTGACCGTTGCGAACTTTCGACAGTATCCCTTTTTTTCGCCAGCTTTGGGGCAGCGGTAAAGGATTAGGAGCCGGCCGCTGCATCAGTGGCTCGAGCTGCCGGGCGACTCTCTCAAGCATCGCGCAATATAGCGGGTAATTTTCAGCGTCTGCTTTACTGAACTGAGCGATTTGTTTTTGACACTCAGCCATATCTGGACCCAATGTCAAACTACGACCGTCAAGCAACGGAGTAAAGGAAGACGGACTGCGGCGTAATATTTTTAGCCCATAATCACGCAAGCGAAGATCAGCCATAATTTTAGGTTCTAGTAAACTAACCACATAAGCAGCTGTGGAAACTTGATAACCAGGCCATAATTCTTCAGAATTTGAACATCCGCCAAGCACATGTCGACGTTCAAGCACTGCTACTTTTTTACCAGCGCGAGCAAGATAAGCTGCTGTTACGAGACCATTGTGACCACCACCAATAACCACTGCGTCATACATTTTCAAGTTTTTCATCGACCGTCCCTTACACAACACACTTCGAGCCGCCGCAACACGAGGCACTGCGTTACCACTTCAACCCAAATTGTTCGCCGCCAGGGGAGCGATTAGTCCCACCTTTGAGCGGAGTGTTGATTTCTTTGACAACTTTCTCGGTCAATTGCAGCTCTTCTTTTTCGCCGCCAGCAGCCTGCGCAGGGGCTTCAGTCGTCTGCTTGATGGATAAACCTATTCGCTGATTTTCCGCATCGATTGAGAGGATCTTAACTTTGACCTCTTCGCCTTCACTAACAACACTACCGACTGTACTCACGCGGTTGTGGGCCAGTTCACTAATGTGAACAAGACCTTCAATACCTGTATCGATTCGCACAAATGCACCAAAGTCAGCGATCCGAGTCACTTTGCCGGTCACTGTTTCTGAAACTCGAAATTTTGCAGCAACTCCTTCCCAAGGGTGTGGCTGTAATGCTCGTAATGACAAACTAATTTTGCCCGTCTGAGGATGTATTTTTTCGATGCGGACGCGCACGGTATCGCCTTCGGAAACTAACTCCTTGGGGTGTGCCACTCGGTCCCAGCTCATTTGGCTAACATGAACCAACCCATCCACTCCACCAATATCAACAAACACACCAAACTCACGGATGTTACGTACGATCCCCTCTTGGATAGATCCAACTTCCAGCGTCGCAAGTTTCTTTTCTCGTTCCTGGGCCGCTTCACGTTCCAGTACAGCACGATGGCTTAGCACTAGGTTGCGGCGTTGCGCATCAGCTTCGGTAACCACACAGCTCAATTTACGCCCGACATATTCTTCGAAATTCTCAACGCGATACAACGCAACTTGACTTGCGGGAATAAACCCTCGAATTGAATTCGCTTGGCATTCCAATCCGCCAACGTTATTGCCGGTAATCGTCACATCGACAACTACGCCTTCTTGCAAATCTGCCCAGTCGGCGACACTAACCGATGCACCTGGAATACGAACATCATAGATTTGATGCTCTTGGTTATAGCTGGAAACAACAATATCAATTTCCATACCCACTTCGAAATCTTGACTGAGTTGCACTCGCTGGACAACACCCTCATTAGAGCCACCAAGTGACACAAAAACATGTGTCGCGTCCACACGAATTACCGTGGCTCGTTGGCGAGTATCTGGTTCAAGCATAACACCAGCTGCGGTTGGTACACTGGCATCAAGCAATTCGGTCGAGCTTGATTCATCGCCCAAGGCCGCTGCAATCTCCGCTTCGAGGTCTTCAGACAAAGTGTCACGAACAGACGGAATCGGAACAGGACCCTGACGTACAGGTGGAACAACAATCGTATCAGGTTTTTTCTTATCCAAATGTGGCTTGCTACCTTGAGGTGCCAAGCTGGTCTCGGTCTTACGCCGAGAGCCAATTTGGATTTTTGGTTTATTTTCGACGGCGGCATCATCCACTGGTTTCTTCGGTTCCGTTGATTCATCTACAATAGTTACCGGATCAGCGGTGTTGCTACTCGGAGTGGTCTCAGCAACCGTTGGGATTTCGCCCGTGCCAGATGTTTCTGGCGCTACTGATTGGTTTTGAGTTTCGGGAGTTTCTGAAGTCACGGAGTTAGTAGTAGAGTCAGTAGTCATGGGTCGGTTTTAAGAAATTAAGCAAAAAAGGAAAATGGAGAATCTGCCGCACGAATGTGCAATTAGTATGCATTTAGATACTTCCGTAGTCTAACAACGCAATGAATCAATGAAAAGGCACTGCCACAGGCTAAACACGCTAGTGACAAAACAAAACATCAACAAAAGATCGCAATACAGGCAACGCAAAAAGAGACTATTTCAGGCCCCCCTTGAAAACTTATTCGTGCTGCTGCACAGTTTCGTTTTCGTAGCAGCGAATGTGTTCTATAATTGATATCAATCGATTCCACTATTCCTCCCTATTATATACAGGTACACCGGTGACCATTTATCCAGCAAGTCAATATGGTGATGTATTTGCACAACTCATCGAGACTGCTCCGGCTACCGAAGTAGCAGCTGGCGAAGTTAACGCCGGCAGTTTCGCAGCGCTGCAAGAATTAAGCATTGAATCCGCATTTTCAGGTCACGTGGTTTCAGACCATGAAGCTGCCGCTGCCTGTATCAGCGGTATTTGGCTACTCCATAATTACCTAGATCAATCCCATCTCATCAGTCAAGATTTGCACAGTTGTACTGGTAGTTTTTGGCACGGCATTATGCATCGACGCGAACCGGATTATGGGAATTCAGCTTATTGGTTTCGTAAAGTCAGCGAACATCCAGTCTTTGAAGAACTTGTGATTCAACTAAGTCAGAGTAGCACCGACACAATTGCCCTAGGTTTGGTTTGCGATGGACAATGGGATCCCTTTGCGTTTATTGACTTATGTGCTCAAGCAAGTGATCCAGCGAACGAGACAACTATAATTTGCCAGAAAATAACCGACGTTGAATGGCAACTATTATTTGATTATTGTTATCATTTAGCAATCACTCCGATCTAAAACTAAATAGACGAGTAATTGCCATTGGAGAATCCGCCATATGCCATTTCAATTCCGTTGTCCGCAGGGGCACCTGCTCGAAGGAGAAAATGAAGACGTTGGACAAGACGTCAATTGTCCAATTTGCGGAGTTAGACTCACCATTCCCAGTGCGCCTTACACTCCAACCGCGTCTCCCATTGAGCCAACGGTATCGCCCTACCAACAGCAATACCACCAAGTACCTTCTGCTGACGTCACCGACACTGCTCCTCCAGTTATCGAACCGGAAACAGAAACTTTTCCGGAAGAAATAGCGAATGCTTCTATAGAAGAAGCAGAAAATACCTCGGCCATAGACACCGACAATTCACAAACAGATTCCGTAGAACAAGACGATAACGATACTCTTGATTTAGAAAGTGACACTGCCCATCAAGACGAACTGCAAATCCCATGTCCCAACGGGCATATTCTCCACGCAACACGTGACATGTTAGATGAAGAAGTGATTTGTCCGTTTTGCGAAGAACAGTTTGAGTTGAAAGAACATCATAGTCTGGAAGCAATCGAGAAACGACAAGAGAAACATGAACGAATTTTTTTGTATTGGGGTATTGGGGTCATGGTCATCGGTATCGTAAGCGTGATAACCTTCATGATCATCTTCAAGTACAACTAAAAATAAAACACGAAATGAATTACACTTTTTCTGTCGCCGCTGATAATTCTAGAATTTTTTTCACCGCGGTGAGGCAATTTACAACCTACTTTAAGTTCCGTACAATTCGCGTAAGTACGTTTGCTAAATTAGTGTGCACCTAAAAGTGATCAAGTATTAAAACAACAAACCTATCCTCTTTTAAATAACATCTCTCAATCTAACATAGGCCCTACAATGAGTAACGCTCTAGAAGTAAACGAAGATAATTTTGACGCCGAAGTTCTCCAAGCAAGCGAACCTGTGTTAGCCGATTTTTGGGCACCATGGTGTGGCCCCTGTCGCCTGATTGCACCAATGATTGATGAAATCGCCGAAGAAAATGCTGGCAGCGTGAAAGTCGTTAAAATCAACATCGATGAATCACCCAGCTTGGCTACCAAACATAACGTATCAAGCATTCCAACGTTGATCGTGTTTAACAACGGTGCCGCAGTAAACCAGTGGGTGGGCGCTCAACCAAAGCAAGTATTACAAGAAGAATTAGACGCTCAAAAGGGCTAAGTTCATAAATCTGCATTGAGCAGTAACTTAAATAGCCACTACTGTAGAACCCTGTTTTGTTGTTGGTCACTTGTGGTCCGTTAAGATTTTTTGGATTATCCAATATGCAGTTCATTCTGATTGACCAGATTACCGAACTTAACGAAGGCTCGGATATCACCGCAATTAAGGCGCTTTCGATTGCCGAAGAGTACTTACGTGATCATTTTCCGCTGTTTCCCGTGATGCCCGGAGTATTAATGCTCGAAGGCTTGTTTCAAGCAAGTGCATGGCTGATTCGACAAAGTGAAAATTTTTCAAATTCCATGGTCATCTTAAAAGAAGCTCGAAACGTAAAGTACAGTGGTTTTGTAGCTCCTGGACAAACCTTGCTGATCAAGGCTACGATTACAAAACAAGATGAAACAACGACTTCCCTAAAGGCAACGGGCGAAGTTGATGGAGAAACGGTTCTTTCATGTAAACTTTTGATAGAACGATTTAACCTAAAAGATCGTTACCCAGACCGAGCAAGTATGGACGCTTATGCCATAAAAACATTACAGGAACAGTTTTCACTGCTGTACCAACCCACAACAAACTAAATTAAATTGCCACTCATCGGTACATGTTCTTACAAATAGCCATTGAGCAAAATGGCACTTCAAGCCAATAATACAGTACATACATTAAAAACTAAAAACAACTCTTAGTACAATTAAGAGCAATCATTTAAAACCACTCAAACATTTTTCAAAAAAATGACTGGAGACAAGTAACGATGCCCACGAATGAAGAAGTTTATAACTCAATCAAAGAGATCTTAATTGAAGCCTTAGCTTGTGATGATGACGAAGTATCCGAGGGTGCGACATTAGTCGGTGACCTCGGAGCAGAATCTATCGACTTTCTGGACATCGTCTTTAATCTCGAACAAAATTTCAGCATTGAAATTGATCGCAGTGAATTATTCCCAGAAGACATCCTTACCAACGAAGAATACGTTCAAGACGGCGTGGTAAGTGAAGCGGGGTTAACTGCACTCGGCGAACGAATGCCTTTCATGGATCTCAGTACATTCTCCAATGATCCGCGAATCGCTGATTTTGGTAATCTGATGACCGTTGGTGATCTTTGCAAGTTTATAGCTAACAAAACAAGCTAGTTCAATTTCGTTTTTTTAAACGAAAACCACTCAACAAATCTATAGCCCCACAAACAATAGCGAATATTTCATGCGTTGGCACTGGATCGATCGATTTGAGGAGTTTATCAGCGGCGTGCGCGCCGTCTCCATCAAAAACGTTACGATGGCAGAAGAGCACTTGCATGGTTATTGGCCTGGTTTTCCAGTGATGCCTAATTCGCTCATCATTGAAGGCTTGGCACAAACCGGCGGTTTACTCGTCGGTGAACACAACCAGTTTGTTGAGAGTGTGGTATTAGCCAAAGTCAGCAAAGCAATCTTTCATAATATTGTTCGTCCCGGAGATAGTTTGCGAATTACAGCAATTGCTGCGGATATCCGAGAGGACGGTGGGATCATTAACGGCGAAGTACATTGTGACGGAACTCTAGTCGCCGAGATCAATTTGATTTTTGCTTGTCTGCGTGGCGAGATGGCAGACATCGATCAGTTCTATCCCATCGACTTCATCAGTTTATTACGAGCTTTAGATATGTATAAAATCGGTGTCACCGCTGAAGGTGATCCGATCACCCCGCCACAATTCATGCTGGATGCGGAAAAAGCCCTTGAGCAGAGCGTGTAATTGATTCTTCTGACGACTGTTTTACGGAATTCTATCGCAAAACGTTAAATCGTGGTTTTCAAGGTTTACATTCGTAAGTTAAAATCCAGATTCGATGCTGGGCATTATTAATGGAATCATCCTCTGCATTGATGGAATTCATGTTTCTTATTTTTGAGTTAAATCGTTTATTATAAACAGGACCTAGAACAAGGATCCCTCCACATGGTTCGTCGCGTGGTTGTCACAGGCATTGGTATGATCAATCCTCTCGGGAGTGATCTAAATACTGTTTGGAATGGTATCAAAGAGGGCAAATCCGGTGTGGGTTACAACACTGTATTTGACGCCAGCAAATTTCCTACTAAGATTTGTGCTGAGGTCAAAGATTGGTGTATTTCCTCTATTGGCGAAGATCCTGCTGAGTGGTTTGACCGCGGTCGGCACACTCGATTTGGCGCTGGTGCTGCCCACCAAGCAATCACTGATGCCGGAATCCTCGATGCCAATATAGATCCTGCTCGCTTCGGAATCTATTTAGGGTCGGGCGAAGGGTTTCAAGAATTCGAAGCCTTTACTAATAGTGTCGTCGGCGGACTGACTGAAGAAGGACTAGATATCGACGCGTTTACCGCTCGTGGATACAACTCCTTTAATCCAACCCGCGAACTTGAAAACGAACCAAATTTACCTCCCGCACATATTTCAGCGATGTTCAATCTCCAAGGACCTTCTACTAATACGCTGACGGCATGTGCAGCTAGCAACCAAGCGGTGGGTGAAGCGACGGCGCAAATTATTCGTGGCGACGCCGATGTGATGATTGCCGGTGGTACACACAGCATGATCCACCCATTTGGGGTCACCGGTTTCAATTTACTAACGGCATTGTCTAAGAACAATGACGACCCCACCGGTGCATCCAGACCATTTGATCGTCTGCGAGACGGATTTGTGTTGGGCGAAGGAGCATCGATGCTGATCCTTGAAGAGCTCGAACATGCCAAAGCACGGGGCGCTCAGATCTACGGTGAAATTTTAGGTTACGGTTCCACAGCAGATGCTTTCCGCGTAACGGACCAACATCCAGACGGACGTGGTGCGATCGGCTGCATGAGCCGCGCGATTGCCAGCGCCGGAATTGATCCTGCCCAAATCGACTATGTCAACGCTCATGGCACCAGCACGTCAGTTAATGATCGAGTGGAGACAAAGGCTTGCAAAGAAGTGTTTGGTGAAACACCTCCACCTATTTCCAGCACAAAGAGCATGATCGGTCACTTGATCACGGCAGCCGGTGCAACCGAGTTGATTTTCTGTTTGATGGCGATTCGCGATAATGTACTGCCACCAACAATCAACTATCAAAATCCTGATCCTGATTGCGATCTTGATTACGTACCGAACGAATCTCGCGAACAACAATGTAACATTGCCCTAAATAATAGCTTTGGATTCGGCGGCCAAAACGTTTCTTTGGTCGTCGGACAATTTAACTCGTAAACCACAATTTGTGATCCGAGCATGAGACGCGTGGCCCTCAGTGTCAATAAACGGCACACACAAAGCTATAACTGTTTTATGGGTATTGCTCCGGTAAATTATTATTCAAAATCTAGAGGTAATCGTGGGCCGGCAAATCAGTTTTAGGAAGGCAAACATGACTTGGTACCCACTAGTACCAAATCATTCTCGGCTGTTGTGGGTAGCATTGCTAATTGCATTGACGATTTTGATTCCAACGAACATTAATCATGCTGACGAGATGGCGGCGGTCCTCAAGATTGGTTCACGGCGGGAGATTTTTGTTGACCGCTGGTTACTCGAACATATCGACGGCTGCACACTTAAACTACACTCCCCTGTCTTAGCCCCTCCCGTATCACCCCCCCGCCCACATGGACACTATGCGACCGTACTTTGGACGGGCGACAAATATCAGTTTTATTATCGTGGCGACAAAGACCCTAAGGTGACATGGAAGACCCACGGTATCGAAGCGTACCATGATGGGGAAGTAACGCTTTATGCGGAAAGCACTGATGCCATTCACTGGACGCTGCCTAAGCTAAATCTTTATGCAGACCACCCATCGTTTCCGAAAGGAAACGTTGTGTTGATGGATGAGTTTCTAGTCAACCATAATTTCACACCGTTTTTAGACACGAAGCCTGGAATACCGCCGGACCAAAAGTACAAGGCACTAGGCGGTCTCGCTTTTCAACCACACCAATCTGCAGTGCGCGACAAACGAGGCTCTGGGGGATTATTAGCCTTTGCTTCTGCGGATGGTATTCATTGGAAGAAACTTCAAGCGAAGGCAGTCATTGCTGAGGCTTGGGGTAAGTATTTTGATTCTCAGAATTACGCTTTTTGGTCAGATAATGAGCAATGTTATGTATGTTACTTCAGACGTTTTATTAACGGATACCGCGGAATTGCACGTACGACTTCCAAGGATTTTGTTCACTGGACACCATTTGTAGAGATGACTGCAAATCTTCCCAATGAACACTTATACACTCCCTGCACTCAGCCCTATTTTCGCGCGGCACACATATACATTGCGCTGCCCACTCGGTTTATGGCCAGTCGTGGCGCGGCTACGGATATTTTATTCATGTCGGCCCGAGGCAGTGCCCAATTTAACCGTGAATTTACACAGTCATTTATACGACCGGGTATCGGAGATAGCGGTTGGGCTAATCGTGCAAACTACGCGGCGATTGGTATTCATCAAACAAGCGCCACGGAGATGTCACTATTCTTGACTCACGGTCGTCGGTATACGCTGCGACTCGATGGCTTCGCATCTATCAATGCGCCGCTACGAGGAGGATCCGTGATTACAAAACCGCTGGTATTTACCGGCAACGAACTTGAGATAAACTATTCCACCAGCGCTGCCGGACGTATTCGAGTGGAATTGCAGGATGCTGAAGGTACACCCATCGACGGGTTTGCGTTGGCCGATTGTGACCCGATCTATGGAGACCATATTGCACGAACAGTGACCTGGCAAGGCAGTTCGGATTTGACAAGTCTATCCGCCGCACCTGTAAAAATCCGATTTGTCATGGAAGATGCGGACCTCTATTGCTTGAAATTCAACCCCCCGCGCAACGATATCAAACCCACATCAAAATAGGCTCACTTAGTGTGAGACACGTATGAGTAAAACAACCCACAGGTTGTTCAAATACGCCGCCTACCGACCGATCGTCGGTGGATTTTTCATTAAGAAGTCACGTGGTGCACGAGTGGTGTAGTATGGATATGCGTAACTGCCTACCGGTGCGCCAGTCGGAGCTCTAACAGCTTGAGGCATCTGATTAGCTGGGTATTGCGACTGAGCAGCAGGTGGCATTTGCATGTTGACATGAGCCGCTGCGGGTTGAGGTAATTGAGCCTGTTGGGATTGACGGAGGTTTTCACGGGCACATCCCAAACTGGCAAGCACCATCACTGCAATACCTAGGACCATTATCCGTTTCATACTATCTCTCCCTACTTTCTCGACTGCAATATTGGCACTGTACGCACAAACGCCACGTATAGTTGTTTTCGACCGCTATAACCCTCAAAGTTCAACAAATCGTTAAATCTATTACAACCAAACTCAATTATTAGCCCCGCTAGTTACCATCGATATTGGTTAAATATGCAATATCTGCTACAAAATACCGCTGTTTATGCATTTAGGGGGCTTCAGAAATACAATATGCAAAATTTCTTTCGAACGGTGAAAATCGGTCTCCAATACCGATTAACGATCATCGGCATTATTGCCTGCAGCCTGCTAGTGGCTTTGTTCTGGAGTGCAAACATTGGAACGATCTATCCAATGGTAGAAGTCGTTTTCCAAGGGAAATCAATTCCTGCCTATCTCGATAGCGAAATCATTACACTCGAAGATTCAATCGCTGAAAAAAATGCGGTCGTTACCCAATGGAAATCCCAGCAACGTTCGAGTGCGAAAATCAAATTTTTAGAATCACAAATCCGCGACGCCATCAGGTCTCGCGACTTAAAACAATCGTTTATTCCGTTCGCTCGAAAATGGTTACCCAACACACCATTTGACACTCTGGTATTAGTCATTGTCGCCCTGTTGGTTGGCACCTTACTCAAATGCTCTTTGTTGATGGCAAACATTCTCTTGGTCGAGCGCTTTTCACAGCGTTCCATGCTTACATTGAGGAATGAGTTTTATGCGCGAACGCTAAATATGTCTGTCGGTAGTTTCAGCAATGATCGTACTGGTGAACTGATGAGCCGCTTTACCAATGACACTGAAGCATTGACGATGGGTCTCAAAATGCTCATCGGTAAAACGGTACGTGAACCGCTGAAAATGATCACTTGCCTAGGGGGCGCAGCATTTATTTCTTGGCGTCTGCTGTTGCTGTGTCTGATCGTGACGCCTGTTGCCGGATTGATGATTGGCATTTTGTCTAAGGCTTTAAAACGCTCCAACAAAACCGCTATGCAAAGTATGGCAGCGATGTATGAACTGATAGGTGACACGTTTAAATCAATTATTGCTGTCAAAGCATTCAACGGCGAAGAACATGAGAAACATCGCTTTCGCACGGCAACCACACGCTATTATCAACACATAATGAGTATTGCAAAATTCAATTCTATGACCAGACCAACAACGGAAATTGCGGGAATGGGTATTGTTGCCTTAGCCGTGATTTGCGGCGGTTATCTCGTGCTTAATCAACAAACACATTTTCTTGGTATCCAGATGTCGATCAATCCAATGAGCCACGGAGAAATGATGACGTTCTTTGCCTTTCTCATCGGCGCAAGTGACCCTATGAGGAAAATGGCTGATGTATTTAATCTAGTTCAACGAAGTGCCGCAGCGGCTGATCGCATTTACGAAATGCTCGATCGTCTCCCCGACGTTCCCGACCCGCAACATCACGCTACTCCGCCACAAAAAATCAAACGCCTAGTTTTGGATAAAGTTCGTTTTGCTTATGACGAATCAAATCTAGTACTCACTGATGTTTCACTCGCAATACCCGCCGGCCAAATCGTTGCGATTATTGGACCCAATGGTTGCGGTAAAAGTACCCTCGCAAAACTCATCCCTCGATTTTATGACCCGCAAAGCGGAACGGTTGCTTTTAATGATAGTGATTTGACGTCTCTTAGAAAACACGATGTCCGAGCACGCGTTGGTTTAGTAACTCAAAATGCTGTTTTGTTTGATGACACTGTTATGAACAATCTGCGATACGGAGATCAACAAGCGACGAATGATCAGATTTATGCAGCAGCGCGACAAGCCAAAGCGCATGAATTCATCACGCAAGAACTCGACGACGGTTATGAAACGATCGTGGGTGAAACTGGGGGAAAGCTGTCAGGAGGACAGCGGCAGCGCATCGCATTGGCTCGGGCTATTTTGTGCGACCCTGAAATCATGGTGTTAGATGAAGCAACCAGTCAAATCGACTTGGAAAGCGAACAAATCATCCATCGTGTGTTGCAAGAATTTTTTGTAAACCGCACTGCCATCTTGATAACCCACCAGATGTCAACCATACAACTAGCAAACCGCATCATTGTGATGGACAAGGGCCAAATCACCGACGACGGCACCGCCGAGCAACTACTCAACCGCTGTCCCTTCTTTCAGCGAATGGTACAAGGTGAACTCAAAGAATCTGCCTAAAGTTATCTGAAACGACACACTCTGTCAGCTCGACCCCAGATGTTTCAACGTATTAATGAGATTTCCAGACGGCTATGAGCAGTTTCCAAATATTCTGAGGCTAATGGCTCGATTTGACCACCCGAGTACTAATTTGACGTTAATAATGTCGATATTTCCTGTTTCAACATCCTTTGGCACACCAATTGCATTATTTCTTAGGTGGTCAGTAGCTCATTGGCTTATGACGTATGTCCATATGACAACGAATCATTAAAGGGGCCGCAGCAGAGAAGAGGCGGAATTGGGGCCGGAACAGCCACAATAAAGGGCAATGAGCTACGATACAGGCGTAGTCGTTGGAACAGACTAAATTTGTGACAGGTGGACTGTTGATTGATTCTTCGAACAGGTCATCAATAGCCACCTGTTGCAAAAAGCCTGTATTATTATGCTACACTTGTTGTATAATGCTACGTAAATACACACATAATGAACTGTACTGCACTATCTATCAGCCATATATCAATATCCACGGCCGTAGCAGCTTCTACATTGTATTAATTAAATTATATCTCTTTCTAATAACGGTTTTACGACGATCCGTCACTCTTTTTCGAGCCAAACTACCATTAAATGCAGTCATGTCGGTTCACCACACGACTAAAATCAAGTTATACTATAGAGCATCATCAAAATTGTTTTTTTAGCATTATAGAGAATTCTTTATAATTCTGAGTACACTGGGCGTAACCAAATTGTTTATAGATTAGCGGGCAAGTTATCCATAGTCAAATAAAGGTCAGCCGCAAACCAATTTATCGTCTGCCTTCCATTGGATAAAAGCATGCAAAGGATTCCAACTTCATGAAAAACAAAATCTTCATCTTCAGCTCGATCATTCTCAGCACCTTGATGCCATTATCAGCTTATGCTCAAGATTCCCAGGACTCTGAAATTCCAGAAGTTAGTTTTATCAACCAACAAATTCGGCAAGGTTGGGATGACTACGAAATTCGTCCATCGACTCTAGCAACCGATGGCGAATGGTGTCGCCGAGTATTCCTCGACATCATTGGACGCGTTCCAAGCGTCGCGGAGTTACGTGAATATGTCAAAAACAAAGATCCCAATAAGAAAAAAAAGCTCGTCACACAACTACTCAACGACGAAAACTACACAGAAGATTACGCCAAAAACTGGACCACTCTCTGGACCAATGTGTTAATTGGACGCAGCGGTGGAACCGAACGTAATAGCTTAACTAATCGTGCTGGCTTACAAAAATACCTGCGGGATTCACTTGCTCGCAACAAGTACTACAACGAAATTGTTCAAGAACTCGTTACAGCAACCGGCAGTAACACACCTGGCACAGAAAACTATAACGGCGCTGTAAATTTCCTGACAATGAAACTCGCGGAAAATGCCACACTAGCGACTGCGGAAACATCTCGCGTCTTCTTAGGACTGCAAGTTCAATGCACACAATGCCACAACCATCCCTTCAATGAATGGAAGCAGCAAAAGTTCTGGGAAATGAACGCCTTTTTTCGCCAAACCCGATCACTGCGTCGCTTCGCGACCGGCACGCGTAACGTCTCACATGTCGAACTCGTTAACGAATCGTTCACCGGCGAAGGGCTTACCAAAAATCCAGACAAAGCAGATATCTATTACGAACTTCGCAACGGTATCACCAAAGTTGCCTATCCAGTGTTCGTTGACGGGACGAAAATCGATCCTAGCGGCTATGTCGAAGACGTCATTCGCCGCGATGAATTGGGTAAATTGATTGTCAACTCAACCTACCTAGACAAAATGGCTGTCAACCGCATCTGGGCTCACTTCATGGGCTATGGATTCACCAAACCGATCGACGACATGGGGCCACATAACCCCTCATCGCATCCAGAACTCGTTGACTACCTAGGTGCACAGTTTCGCAAGAAAAGCTTTAACCTAAAACAACTTATCACTTGGATCGTGTTAAGCGAACCATACGCTCTTTCAAGTCGCACAAATTCCAGCAATGAAACCGCTGACGATCCACTGCTGGGCGAAACACCTAAATTTAGCCGTTTTTACATTCGCCAAATGCGAGCCGAAGAGTTGTACGAATCCCTTATTACAGCAACCTCTGCTGACAAAGGACGAGGTTCCTATGAAGAACAAGAAACTCGAAAGAGCCAATGGTTAAGCCAGTTTATCGTCGCATTTGGAAACGACGAAGGTGGTGAACAAACCAGCTTCAATGGCACGATCCCTCAGGCGTTGATGATGTTCAACGGTGATCTAGTCAAACAAGCCACTAAGAAAGACGGGGGCGGTTTCTTAGATCAATTAGCCAAAAGCAAATTAAGCAACACACAAAAAATCAACTATCTTTTTGAAGCAGCCTTCGCACGTCGCCCTGCGAAGCAAGAAGTCGAAGTCGCCAACAAGCTGTTAGTCGCTCGCAAGGGAGATTTAACCGCGGCACTCCAAGATATCTGGTGGGCAGTCCTCAACAGCAACGAATTTATTTTAAATCACTAAAAGCACAACACAATAATTTTAAAATACGCCTATGGTCAGCGGCGGTCGCAAGCCACTTCTACCAACGGTTACTTTAGTCTGGAGAAAATAAGATGAGTAATAACAATCCCATGAACATGTCTCGCCGACACTTTATGTCCCACATGGCTGGCGCATCAGCAATGACAATGCCTGCCTTAGCAATGGGTGAAACGCTTCGCGCCAATGCAGATGACCTAAAACGTCGCCGCAAATCGGCAATCCTACTGTGGATGGGTGGCGGTCCTTCAACCATGGATATTTGGGATCTTAAACCGGGTGCTTCCACTGGTGGACCTTTCCAGCCTATCTCCACCTCTGGAAATGCTCAAATTAGCGAGCACATGCCATTGATGGCCAAGCAAATGCATAACATGGCTATTATTCGGTCGATGAGTACTCGCGAAGCGGATCACAATCGCGGACGTTACTACATGCACACTGGTTACGTCCCTAACCCTAATATGGAACACCCAAGCTACGGTGCTGTTCTGTCCAATCAACTGATTGACCAACGACCTGAATTGGAAATCCCTCCGTTCGTCGCCGTTGGTGGGGGAAGTGTTGGACCGGGATTCCTCGGAATGGCTTGGGCACCGTTCTCGGTCAGCAGTACTGGACAAGTCCGAAATCTGGATATGGGCCTTGGCGATGATCGACTCTATCAACGCATGTACGCTCTCGACTTGATCGAAAATGGTTTCATCAACCAACGTCGTGGTTCAGCCGCTTCGGATCACCAAAAGATCTTGAAGAAAACTTTGAATCTAATGACCAGTGAACAAATGAAGTCGTTCAAGGTTGCCAGCGAACCAGATTCCGTTAAGGAACGATACGGTAACACAGGCTTTGGTCGTGGCTGCTTAATGGCCCGCCGCTTAGTCGAAGTCGGAGTCCCATTTATTGAAGTTGGCTTGGGCGGTTGGGATATGCATTCGAATATCCACCAAACTCTGAGTGGCACCAAGTTGCCAGAACTTGACCAAGCGATGAGTGCACTAACGGAAGATCTTGAACAACGCGGACTACTTGAAGACACCGCCATTATTTGGATGGGTGAATTCAGCCGTACTCCTCGTATCAACGGAAACGCTGGTCGTGATCACTGGGCTCGTAGTTGGAGTGTCGTGGTTGGTGGAGCAGGGATGAATGGTGGTATCGCCGTAGGTAAGA
>JABHUV010000218.1 GCA_018658605.1 Planctomycetaceae bacterium
CGAAAACAAAGTACATTTTCATGATTTGCATGCAACAATGCTGCATTTGATGGGTTTAGACCACGAAAAATTGACATATCAATATGCGGGCAGAGATTTTAGGCTGACCGACATTTATGGTGAAGTCAAACACGATATCCTTGCCTAAGGTTTGAACATGCCTCTAAAACCTACTGCAGCGATCTATTGTCTTATGCTGTGTGGAGTTGCCTCGACAACTCAGGCACAAACGGTGGATTTCGTAAATGAAGTCTGGCCGATATTTCAGGCGAATTGTATTGAATGCCATGGTGCGGAAAATCATGAAGGTGATCTGCGTTTGGACGCGCGGGCGATTGCATTTAAAGGAGGAGTTAACGGATCTGGGATTACAGCAGGTAAGCCTCAGCAAAGCCTGCTTTACCAGCGTCTGATTTTGCCCGATGAAGGTGAACGTATGCCGCTGGAAGCAGAAGCATTGTCGGCAGAAAAAATTGATACCATTCGTCGCTGGATTGCTGAGGGAGCTCAATGGCCTGATGGAATCGGGTCCGCTGCTCAACAGGTCGAGCGGCACTGGGCTTATGTTGTTCCCGAACGTCCTGAATTGCCTCGAGTTAAAAATCATCATTGGCCTCAAAACTCTATCGATTATTTCGTCTTACAGAGATTGGAAACCGAAAGGCTTGTTCCCTCAGATCCGGTGGATCGCCGCCGTCTGATTCGCCGCGTGTTTCTGGATTTGGTTGGCTATCCTCCAACCTACGAACAGGTACAGGAATTTATTACAAATGATCACCCAGAAGCTTACGAGCAATTGGTGGAGGAGTTACTTGCTTCGCCACAGTATGGTGTTCGCTGGGCTCGACCGTGGCTTGATTTGGCCCGTTATGCCGACAGTAATGGCTATCAGGCAGACCAATATCGCAATGTTTGGCCCTATCGCGATTGGGTGATTAATGCCTTAAATATGGATATGCCATTTGATCAATTTACCGTTGAACAGATTGCAGGGGATTTGCTCGAGTCTCCGACCATTGCCCAACAAATCTCCACAGGATTTCACCGTCTGACCACATTGAATGTTGAAGGTGGGGTGGATCCTGAAATGAGTCGTCTAAATCAGGTGATCGACCGGGTGAATACGACAGGGAGTGTCTGGTTGGGTTCTACAATTGAATGTTCCCAGTGCCATAACCACAAGTACGATCCGTTTAGTCAAAAAGAATACTATCAGCTGTTGGCTTACTTTAATAACACGCCGCTGGAAGTGACGGGCAAGAGTACGGCATACAGTTTTTTTGGTCCTAAGATTGAGGTCAACCGTACTCATACACAGCAGCGTCAGTTGGCTGTTTTGGAAGCGGCAAAAGAAAAACAACAAGTGGCGCTCGATCAGATTGCCAAGCAGGTTGAATCCGCATATGCAGATTGGATCGCCCTGATATCGTCGAAGGAGTATAGTGACTCAGCGTGGTTCACCCTAACGCCAGTTAGTCAGAAATCAGTTCATGGTGCGACATTAACAGTACTTGCTGATCAGTCTGTATTGGCCGGTGGCGAAAATCCGAGCCGTGATACTTTTGAAATTGAGTTTGCAACAGACCAACAACATTTGAGCGGATTCAAGTTGGAAGCACTGCTTGATGATTCGTTACCCGGAACAGGGCCTGGACGTTATACCGCTGAACGTCCCAACTTTGTGTTGCAGGAGTTTACGCTCGAGGCTGCTGGAAAGAAAATTAAACTCCACAGTGCGATCGCCGATTTTTCTCAGTTGAATTATGATGTGAGCAAGGCAGTCGATGGAGACCCTGCTACCGCCTGGGCAATTGCTCCGCAATTTTTCAAATCACATTGGGCTGAATTCCAAACAGAGAAACCCATTGAATTTGCAGGTGCACAGAAAATCAAGGCGACTTTGATAATGAATTATGGTGGTGGGCGGGTCATTGGGCGTTTGCGGTTATTGGCGCGGACAGGCACTCGACCGACAGTCACAGTGTTACCGGAGATCATTGAGTTAGCGAAGACATCAGAGCGTAATCGTAACCAGGAGAAACAGTTGCATGACTTTTATCTGAAGCAGCAACCTCAATATCAGGCCGCACAAAAGAAACTCGATGATGCTCAGGCGAAAATTGATAATTTTCAATCTCCGACTGCCTTGGTCATGACGGAGATGGAAGAACCACGAGCGACTTATTTGTTAATTCGTGGTGAATACAAGAACAACGGTAAACAGGTAAAGCCGGCAACCCCAGCAGTTTTACATAAGCATCAAACTGCGGGTACTCATAGTCGATTAGATTTGGCTCAGTGGCTGACTTCGGTCGAGAACCCGTTGGTTTCCCGTGTGACGGTGAATCGCTGGTGGGCAGAGATATTTGGTCGAGGTATCGTTGCAACGGAAGAAGATTTTGGGAGTCAGGGGGATGCGCCTTCCCATCCGGATTTACTGGATTGGCTGGCTGTTGAATTTATGGAACAGGGTTGGTCGATGAAACATATTCATCGATTAATTGTTCATTCAGCGACTTATCAACAGGACTCAAAAATGCGTCCAGACCTGCAGGTCGTTGACCCAACCAATGTTCTGCTGGCGCGGGCTCCCCGTGTTCGACTTTCTGCGGAAGCCATCCGAGACACGATGTTACAAATCAGCGGTTTACTGGAATTCGAAATGGGTGGTGCCCCGATTTACCCTCCCCAGCCTGACGGTTTTTGGCGACATGTGGGACGTAATGAACCAAAATATGAAACCAGCAATGGTACGGACCGGTTCCGTCGTGGTGTTTATGTGATCTGGCGTCGCAGTGCTCCTTATCCCAGTTTCACAAATTTTGACGCACCCGATCGTACATCCTGTGTCATCAAACGTAGTCGCACCAACACCCCCCTACAGGCACTCACGTTACTAAATGACCCAACCTACTGGGAAATGACGAGGGCTTTTGCAAATGAAATCGAGGTATCCGCTGATGGCAGTATCCACGGTAAGATTGTCTTTGCTTTTATCCAGACACTGGCTCGCAAGCCAAGTGAACGAGAAGTGGAGATTCTGGAAACGTTGTATCAATCCACCGTTAGTCGGTTGAGAGATCGACCATCGGATATTCAAGAACTTGTTGGTAGCAATGCGGATCGAGCAACCGCAGAATCAGCGGCCTGGTGCTATATTGCCAATGTTTTGCTGAACCTAGACGAAACGATTACAAGGAACTAGTGATGATTCCGCAGTCAGCTGAATTACAATTGACGAGGCGTGAGCTGTTCCGGACCGGTGCGATGGGTATCGGTATTCCGGCTTGGATGTCGTTGTTGAGTGAAGAAGCAAATGGTGCCAAAAAATCTTATGTAAATCCGTTGCAGGCACGTCAGAGTGACTACAACAACCGAGCCAAAAGTGTGATCTATATTCACATGATTGGAGCCCCATCGCAACTGGATCTTTACGTAGACAAACCTAAATTACGCGAGATGACGGGTGAGCTGTGCCCCGATGAGTTATTTAATAGCCAACAGTTTGCCTTCATTCGCAGTCGTCCAAAGATGTATGGATCGGTCTTTAAATTTCGCAAATACGGTGAGAGTGGTCAGACATTTTCAGAATTGTTACCGAATATTGGATCGATGGCAGATGATATTGCTGTGATCGAATCGATGCACAGTGAGCAGATTAACCATGCACCGGCACAGCTGTTTATGCAAACCGGTTTTGGTCGATTCGGTCGACCTAGTATGGGATCGTGGGTTACTTATGGGCTTGGCAGTGAGAATGAAAACCTACCTGCCTTTGTGGTCATGGTGACAGGAAGCGTTGGGGGTGCGGGCAACAGTATGTGGGGTAGTGGATTTTTACCTTCTATTTACCAAGGTGTTGAATTTCGAGCGTCAGGTGATCCGGTCTTGTTTCTGTCCAATCCGAAGGGAATTCAGCCAGGCGATCGCCGAAAGATTGTTGATGCGATTGTTGCGCTGGACCGTGAACAATTGGTGGATATGGGTGACCCAGAGATCGCGACACGGATTGGACAGTATGAGATGGCATTTCGCATGCAGACCTCGGTACCGCAACTGATGGATACATCACAGGAATCCAAAGCGACGCATGAAATGTACGGCACGGAGCCGGGGCAGGCAAGTTTTGCGAACAATTGTATGCTAGCCCGTCGTTTCGTTGAACGGGGTGTGCGTTTTGTGCAGTTGTTTGATCAGGGCTGGGATCATCACGGCGGGATTGAAAAATCAATTCGAAACAAAGCCATTCAAATTGATAAACCGATCGCAGCTTTGTTACAGGACTTGAAGCAACGTGGATTGCTGGATGAGACACTGGTTATTTGCGGCAGTGAATTTGGTCGCACTCCGATGGTTCAGGGCAGCTTGAGCAATGCTGGCCGTGATCATCACAAAGATTGTTTTGCGATTTGGATGGCAGGTGGGGGGATTCGAGGCGGATCACGAATCGGAGAGTCTGATGATTTGGGATTTTCCATTACAAAGGATCCCGTATCGGTACACGATTTCCATGCTACGGTACTGCACCTGTTAGGGAAGGATCACGAAGAGCTTACATATCGTTATCAAGGTCGTCAGTTCCGGTTAACGGATGTTGCCGGCACCCCAGTACGGTCGATTTTGTCATAAGGGGTTTACATTAATTCCCTTTTCTGAAATTATGAATTACGAAATAATAAATTCTCATAGAAATACCTCACCAATAAGAAGAGCTCTCATGAAGCAGACCATTTTTTTGCTGCTAACGTTGATTACGATATTCCCTGTTTCTGCAGCGGAATCGTTGTTGACGACCGCGGCCCATAGGCGTCCGGTTGCCCTAGAGATTCATGTTCCTTCGAACCAGTTGTTCGTACTCAACCAACGTGCTGCTACGGTTTCCATTCTGGATATGGAGCAGCAGGTCGTCACGGGTGAAATTGCCGTTGGCGGCGTTCCGTCCGATATGGAACGGATCGCCGAGACAGATTTAATTGCCATTGCAAACAAAACGAACCACGTCATTAGCTTGTTTACCGTCTCCAAAAACCTCCTCGTTCATGTTCACGATATACCGAGTTGTCGATATCCAATTCAACTAGAATATGATGCCCGGACTTCGGTGTTATATGTCGCTGGTTTGTGGTCTCGTCAGTTGGCTGTATTACAGATTAATAAAACCGAGCCGCAACAATCCAAATTGATACAGCTAGTTGATTTATCCTTTGCGCCGCGGAAAATGGTTATCGATGCCGCAGATGATAGGATGATTATTGGCGATGCGTATGGTGGAACGTTAGGGATTGCGGATATTTCGAATGCGACACAAGGGCGGCTAACGATACTTGGGGAACGCACATTTCCAGGTCATAACGTACGTGGACTCGAATTAAGCGCCTCGGGTGAAATGTTATTAATCGCCCACCAGATGCTCAATGAACTTGCTCATACGGTGCGCAACGATGTGCATTGGGGATTGTTAATGTCTAATGACCTGCGTTGGTTGCGACTCGAAAATGTCATCAAGGGTGGTGATGAGATGTACACTGGCGCACACATGCACCCGTTAGGCGAAGCGGGGAGTGCGACGGGTGACCCAACAGGGATGATAATTACAAAGGATGGCACGGTCGTCGTTATTTTGGGCGGTGTGGGAGAAATTGCTTATGGTCGAGAAGACGACTTCAGTTTACAACGTCTCAAAGTCGGTTTGCGACCGATGGATATTGTTGTTGCACCTGCGGAGGATAGAATTTATGTCGCAAACATGCTCAGCGACTCGATATCCGTTGTTAGCTTAAAAGACCAACAGAGTACGCAAATTCCATTAGGTCCGCAGGGTACGTGGACGGAGGTTGATCGAGGTGAACGGTTGTTTTTTAATGCGAAGTTATCTCACGATGGCTGGATGAGTTGTCATAGTTGTCATACGGATGGACACACCAATGGATTGTTAAATGACAATTTTAGTGACAAATCATTTGGAGCCCCCAAGCGAGTTTTGACGTTGCTAGGTAAAGTCAACACAGCTCCGTTTGCTTGGAATGGAAAAGCTAGAGATTTACAGACTCAGATTAAGAACTCGCTGACGCTAACAATGCAGATGGATGACCCTCCGTCGGATGAACAACTGCAGGAACTAGCTGCTTTCGTAAAGACATTACCAACGCCTCCAAGTATTGATGAAGCGCGTAAGCAGGTAGACAAGGAGGCAATCGCTCGCGGTCAAAAAGTGTTTCGACAAGCGGATTGCCGACAATGCCATGCGCCACCGGCGTTCACGGTTTCGGGTTTGTTTGATGTCGGCTTGACGGACTCCGAAGGTAATCAGGAATTCAATCCACCGTCATTGTTGGGCGTGGGGCAGCGTGTGCATTTCTTTCATAATAATACCGCTAAAACGCTGTCTGATGTATTCTTAAAACACAAGCATCCGGTGGGGCCTGAGGCAAAGGATGACGAATTATTGACACCACAGCAAGTTGCAGATTTAGTGCAATTTCTACGCAGTTTGTAGGTGCCATCTCGAATGATCACAAATTGTCATCATGGTGGAATGTGGGACTGATATTGTGGCGGGGTGATGAAAATCGGTACTCTTGGCGTTGCTTAAATGTTTTAACTATAAAACCTCGTTATTGATTGGTTGCTCTAAACGTGATTCGCTATTGGTTTTGTGCACTAGTATGCTTGGCCATTCCAGCTTTCTCGGGTTGTGGGAATAATCTACGCACTCAACGGCAGGTAGATCAGTTTGGTGTACAACGTCGTGCCTTAGAGGATCAGATTTATAACCTCCAGTATGAATACAACAAACTAGCAGATAAGGTTGAGGAACTTGAAACGGAAAACATGGATTTGCGGACCCAAGCGAAATCGACAGATGCAAGCGATGTTGGACCGCCATTAATTGATCTAAACCCCGCGGATAAATCGTCGGCGCAGATTCACCCCACGTCGCGTTCAAATCTACAACCTGCTGTGTGGTCCACTAGTCATCGCGTGGAGTCAGCAGACAATCTCGAGGCCACCAGCCTTGAGATCAACCGATTACGGACGGTAGGACGTAACTTGGATGGTATTCGTGGCGATGACACGTTGCTAGTGCATTTGCAATTGCGTTCGCAAAAAGATGAATTGGTTACACCACGGGGAAGTGTTGTGGTAGCAGCATATAAGGCATCAACTGCAGGCTCACATTTGTTAGGCCGCTGGGACATTACAGCTGAACAACTGGCAGAGATCATTCGTTCACGGCCGAGTCCACGTACGATTCCATTGAAATTGGATTTCCCCGCTGGCAGCCCCGCGGTGGAGTTTATTGAAATCAAGGTACAGTTTAAACCGGCTAATCCGGCAACAAGGAACGATCTGTTCGCTGTCTATACTCTCAAGATAATACCACGATCGAATTTAGCACCGGCATGGTCACCTAACCGCTAAAGTATCACCGAACAAGAGTTAGTTACTCGTGTCGTCCATTTTCTCAACGACGGTGTCGATAAGTCCATATTTTTTAGCTTCTGTTGACGACATAAAGTTATCACGGTCGGTATCTTTTTCAATTTTTGCCAGCGTCTTACCGGTGTGCTTGATCAGGATTTCGTTCAATTTCTCTTTCGTCTTTTGAAATTCTTTCGCATGAATCAAGATTTCTTCTGCCGTACCTTCCATTCCTGCCAGCGGTTGGTGGATCATGATCCGTGCATTTGGCAGTGCAGAGCGTTTGCCTTTCGCACCAGCTGTTAACAGAAGTGCGCCCATTGAAGCAGCTTGCCCGATGCAATACGTCGCCACGTCGCAAGTCACAAACTGCATAGTGTCATAAATAGCCATTCCTGCGGTGACGCTGCCGCCGGGTGAGTTAATGTAGAAGTGGATATCAGCTTTGGGATTATCCGATTGCAAGAACAGCATTTGAGCAACGATTGCATTGGCGACCTCATCATTCACACCAGATCCTAAAAATACAATACGGTCTTTTAATAGGCGGCTGTAAATATCATAGACACGTTCGTCTCGACCTGATGTTTCAACGACATACGGAATGGGAGGCATAATTATTGCTTTCTACTATTTGCTAATGACGACAGGGATGTTCGACAAATTTGTTTGTGTATTAGTTATCAACAACGGGCACTGGTTATTTGTCAATGGACTCTTCGGTGTCTTCCGGCTTGGTAAGGATACTATCAACAAGACCGTAATCGACAGCTTCTTGGGCAGTTAAGAAGAAATCACGATCGGTGTCTGCAGCGAGGTCCTTGGCGTTTTTGCCACAATGATTTGCGAGGATCTCATTCAGGACTTCACGGTTACGCATGATCTCGTTTGCTTGGATTTCAATATCACTGATTTGTCCGCCAACACCACCATAAGGTTGGTGCAGCATGACTCGCGAGTGTGGTAAAGCGAATCGTTTTCCAGTGGTGCCACCGGCTAATAGCACTGCACCGCCACTGGCAGCTTGGCCAACACAATATGTGGAAACTGGACAGCTGAGAATTTGCATAGTGTCATAAATAGCTAGTGTTGCCACGACGCTTCCACCTGGTGAATTGATGTAGAAATGAATGTCTTTGCGGCGGTTTTCACTCTGTAGGTAAAGCAACTTCATGACAACTTCGTTAGCGTTACCAGTATGAATTTCACCCTGTAAGAAAACGATTCTGTTTTCAAGCAGCAGATCGCCAAGTGTCAGTTGACGTTGTCGTTGTACCGATTGGTAAGCTTGTGCGTTGGATTCATCATATTGATGTTGCTCGAACACCGCGGGATTTTGTCCGACGGTTTTGGGAGCTAGGTTGAAGTCGGTAGTAAGGTGGTTCAGCGGATCAAGATTCATAAATGTATACCAGTTTTTCGGCTGTGGGGGTCTATTGATAATTCGGTGAAATCAATTTAGGCATTTCGTTTTGCAGAAATGTCGCACAGAAAATGATCTGGGCAAGAGTCCAACAAACGAGGAATCATGTTGGCGTCAATTATGCCACAGATTGAAGAATTTGTGGATAGGGCTTAAGTGTACTTAACAGCTATTGAACTCCACCGATATGTGGAATTTGTTTCAATACACAAACGTTTGCAATACGTCGGACGTTTAGTGATGCAGAATTACTTGGGACCAAGAATACCGAGGTTGTGTACTATGCTTCGGAATCGTCGGCTTCGGCAGAATCGTCACTTGCTTCGGCAGAATCGTCACTTGCTTCGGCAGAATCGTCACTTGCTTCGGCAGAATCGTCACTTGCTTCGGCAGAATCGTCACTTGCTTCCTCTACGACGGATTGTATTTCGTCGGTTGCC
>JABHUV010000155.1 GCA_018658605.1 Planctomycetaceae bacterium
AAGAAACTGGCAACCGCCACCGGATGTGGCACAAGCACGACACCCTGCGACCGCCGCATCTTCTAATGTGATTTCGCCGTGGACATACCGTGCTCCGATCGTTTGCACTTGCCCCGCGTCTTCTCCGTCAGATGGTGGTAATGTCACCCCACCGGGTACAATGATCGACGGCAAATTGTTCATACCCGCCAAGGCAACCATCATCGCTGGCAGACCTTTATCACACGTTGCTACGCCCAGCACGCCGCGTCTTGTGGGCAGGGAACGAATCAGGCGACGCAAGACAATCGCCGCGTCGTTACGATACGGCAGGCTGTCGAACATCCCTGTAGTACCCTGTGTGCGACCATCGCAGGGATCACTACAATGTGCTGCAAATGGGATTCCGCCATCAGCACGAATCGTTTTCGCAGCCGCTTGAACCAACAACCCGACCTCCCAATGTCCAGTGTGATATCCCAGCGCAATGGGCGTTCCATCATCCGCTCGTACGCCACCTTGTGTACTCAAAATTAAATATTGCGGTCCCAATAACTCTTCTGCAGTCCATCCCATCCCGGCATTCTGAGTCATTCCGAAGAGATCGCCGCTCGACCATGTCTTGAGCATTTCATCCGTTAACGGTAATGCTCCACGGGGACCAGCCGCCGTCGTTTGAATATTCCAAATCGAATTTTCGGACGATTCCATCAGTGATTTTAAGTGCTGTAATGAATCAGTATCTTCAGTCATCTTGTTTTTCCTTGAATCCCGCTTTGTTCAAGCCAAATTTTTGTCTTTCGATTGCAAGACATGTTGTGCAATTAATGTTAACCCAATTGGAACACAAATACTGACGCCTAATGCTACAGGAAACCAATGATGCTCCTTAGCGAACGCGCCAAACAAAGTGTAACCGAGTGAAATACCGAAATTACTTAACAGAACGGGAATTAGAAACCGCCGCCACGACAAGCGGTGAATCCCCATTAACAAAATACTTGCTTCGGCTACCACAGGCACTCCGCGAGCAAGAACCAGAAAGATCGGCCCAAAACGGCCCGCCAATTCTCCCGCATTTTCTAATTGCGCAGTACTGGAAAACCGTAAGGCAAACGGTTGACCGTATCTGCGTGCCAGTGCAAAACCGATCACCGCGCCTAGTGACATACCTACCCACGAGATGAGTGTACCGATGAGGCTGTGCGGATATTCACCACCAATATAAGTCGTTACAACACTCGACGGAATCGGCAATATAAGATCACCGGAAAGTAACGCGATCACAATCCAAGGCAAATACCGTGAGTCTTCTAAACCGCTGACCCATTGCTCCATTAAGTCGCCCATAAACACGAAGGGAATGATCGGTACAGCGAGAACGACAACCACAGGAATCAATTGCCGTAACATCGTTTTCATCGTTATGCTCTCTTTCCTTCGCGGCCTAAGTAGATTCGCTTAAGCAACTTCATCAGATGAAGAGCGTCGCCGATGTTTCGTGATCTTGTTCCAGAAGGTTGTACAAGGCGACGCACAAAGGTAATAAAGAAAGATGACTGGCAATGCCAATTCTTTTAACATTAAAATACCAACAATAGCAAACAGTATCTGGACAAGGCGAACAAAGTTTTTACGACTCTTGCTGCGACTTGCAAGTTGCTTGCCTAGATGGGGGTAAGGGACTCGCGAAACCATTAAGCAGGCAAGTGCAAATGTTAACAGCGGCACTAACACCATCGAAACGTCATAGATGAAAATCCCGATTTTCTGTTGTTGCGGCTCCGTACTGTTCACAAGTGCCATCAGATCTGGCATCGCAATCGCAAAGGTTGCAATCGCTCCTGCGGCAGCGGGCGATGGCAAACCACGGAAAAAATCCCCGACTCCACCTTCAGTCTCCGCTTCCACGTTATACCGTGCTAGTCGCATAATGGCACACAAGGTGTAAATACCGGCAATGCCTTGAATAAAACGCGAGGGCAATACTTCAGAAAAAGAGAGCATAATAAATGCCGGTGCGACACCAAACGTAATAACATCGCACAAACTGTCTAGATGCAATCCAAAACGACTGACTTGATTCGTCCAACGCGCAACTTGACCATCGAGTGTATCAAACAACATGCCGAGAAAAATCAACATCCCTGCCCATTGCAACCACTGGTAATACTCGCTATCTAATGCTCGATACCCTTCGGCTTCTGCGAGTACGCCTAGGAACTTAGTAGAAAAACCAATCGCAATTAATCCACATATGGCATTTCCCAACGTCATTAATGTTGGATAGATGGGAAACCGCGAATCCTCCGATTCTTCGGTTTGATCAGCGTCATTGAGTAATTCAACGTTATTCATAGATTTGATTATAGCGTGCCTTACTCAATAAAACTCCAAGAACACACCAATAAACAAACAGCAAGGCCCCTGGAGCCCTAATCATCATACCGAGCCA
>JABHUV010000139.1 GCA_018658605.1 Planctomycetaceae bacterium
TAATCCCCGTCGCAGGAGCGGCTTTACTATTGCGGAATTTGATTGAATCTCAATTTAGTGTGGCTATTAGATTTGCATTTCCTGTGGTGGCTAGCAGTATGTTCTGTTGTTACTTAGCGCTTCGCTGGGCAACTGCACAGTTTAACAGTGAAAGCGTGTTGTTTCGGGAAAATGAAAAATGGGATGTTAAATTGTGGCTTTTGCAGTTGCTGAAAACTCCCCGTGTTGCCCCCACTGCTGGCATGGCAATTTGCTTTGCGTTATTTGTACTGATCTTACGATTCTTTGCAAATTTCGTCGCGCCCGATGCGACAAATTGGTCAGGGTTTCTATTGAATAATAGTGTCGCTTTAATACTTACGGTCGGTGTGCCAGCTATATTGGCCGCGCTGTTTCTGACGACTAATTTATGGGACACACTCAACATTCGCAGGGTGTCGTTGTCAGTGTTGGTAATTGCGTTGTTGTTGCCATTTTCACTACAACCAATTATCAGTTGGTTTGGGGTGGTGATAGCAGAAATATATCCAATTAGTCCCAGTATGTTGGCTGGCTTGGAAGGCTTGGAAAAAATGTTCGACGCCGCTCCATGGTGGTGGATGCTCTTGGCGATGGCGGCAGTGCCAGCAGTGTTTGAAGAATTGGCATTTCGAGGGTTTATGCTTTCGGGGCTCAGATCGGAAACCAAAGACTGGACTGCGATTTTTATTACCGCTGCCTTTTTTGGAATCACTCATGGAATTCTTCAGCAATCGTTAAATGCCGGAATGATAGGGGTTTTACTAGGGTATGTAGCAGTACGCACGAATAGTATTATTCCGACGATGATCATACACTTTTTACATAATGGATTGGTGGTTGTTCTTAGTAAATTTTCCGCTAGCCAAGAATGGCTACAGACGTTACAGGTTGAATATACCGAAATTGGGGCCATTTACAGCCCGTTTGTGACCGTTGTTGCCACGGTAGTTACCTTGGCCTTGCTGTTTGCGCTTCACCGCTTAACGGTTGCTCAACCTTCATTAACGGATATCGCATAAATGTCAGTCTATCGCGCTCGCTGGGTGCTGCCGATATCTGCGCCTCCCATGGAAAACGGCTGGGTTAGGTGTCAGCAGGGAATGATTACATCCCTCGGGCAGGGCAGCGTTGCCGAGGAGACAATTGATCTAGGTAATGTTGCCGTTATTCCAGGTTTGATTAATGCACATACGCATCTTGAATTTAGCAATCTTGATACACCTCTAGGCACTGGCGACGGGAGTTTCGCTGACTGGATACAGGCGGTGTTGGACTATCGGGCAAGTTTAGAGATTGGCGGAGGTGTGATCGCCTCCGGATTGGAACAATCTAGCGCGTCCGGTGTTGCCGCGATTGGCGAAATCGCGACGGCAGATGCGTCTAGTGAATTGGAGAGCGAATACCAAGAGAGTGTCGGGGAACTGATAGCGTATCGCGAGTTTATTGGGTTATCTGAGAGCAGGGTGGCCGAATTATTGAAACAAGCCGAAGGGCACATCAATGCGGCTAATACGAGAAAATGGCATGCGGGTTTAAGCCCACATGCACCTTACACCGTTCATGGAGATTTGCTTTCAGGTTTGTGTTTACTGAGTGCTGTCCATCAGGTTCCGCTGGCGATGCATTTGGCGGAGACCTTGGAAGAGATTGAGCTGCTAGAAATGGGAACAGGTCCGTTACGGGAATTGTTGGAACGGTTAGGTGTTTGGGACGCTATAGGGATACAGTCGCCTGGGTCGATACAAGCCTGCCTAGAAGAATTGAGTAGATGCTGGCGTGCTTCGGTCATTCATGGGAACTATCTAGACGTAGACCATCGAAGGTTCATTGGGCAACACCGCGATGTGATGTCGGTAGTGTTTTGTCCACGAACACATGCCTATTTTGGGCACTCGGACTATCCGCTTGAACAGATGCTAGATGCTGACGTGCGAGTTGCCCTTGGAACGGATTCACGAGCATCGAATCCCGATTTATCGATGATCGCTGAACTTGGTTTTTTGGCTTCGGAATTTCCTCATGTTTCAGCAGAACAACTATTGTTTTCAGCAACCCACGCCGGTGCTTATGCATTGGGACTAGAAAAGACTGTGGGAGCAATCGTTGTGGGCGCTAGCACACGCTTGTTAGTCGTGCCATGTGACGATGCTACGCTGGACAATGTTCATCAACAAGTCCTCGAAAATCTAAGTGAGTTTTCCCATTTGCAATGCGATCCTAAGTAAGCGTTTGGGTGGGTAACGCATATTTGCGATTTAGAGTCGGCAATTGTTGATTGGAGTTTCAAGGATCGCCGATGCTTGTATTTCTTCCAACTGATCCATTACGGAAGTGATTTCGGTACTCTTTACCATCACACGAACCGCACTCCATTGTTGGTCATCCAGTGGAGTGATTGTGGGGGACTTGAATCCAGGTGTTATTTTTAGGGCTGCCTCGAGATTGCCTTGTGGAATGTTGTATTCCAGTAGTGAGTAGCCTCGAGCAATGACAACGCCTTCGAGGCGACGAATGACTCGTTGTGCCAATTCGCTGTGTCGTTGTTGCTTATTTTGAATGAGCACAGTCTCGTAATGACCGATTTCGTGGGCGATTTTCAAGCGATTAGCCGCAAGTGTACTTCCCGTTTCGACGAGGTCGACGATGACATCGGCGATGCCTAGGGCGATCATAATTTCTACACTGCCACTTAGCGGAACGAGATGAGCTGTCGCGTTGTGTTCAGCCAAAAAGTTCTTGGTTACGTTTGTGAAACTTGTAGCAATGCGGTTGCCATCAAGTTGATTGGGGTCGTTGAACTCGAGATCATCGGGTACACAAACAGCGAGTCGGCATTTGCCAACGTTTAGCGACAATCGCGTATCGACATCCACATTCGCTTCGGCAACTAAATCAGATCCTGTAATGCCCATGTCGATAGCACCCTCAGCGCACAATACGGGGATGTCATCTGTGCGCAAGAAAATAATGTCGATGGGTAGACCTCGAACCTTAGCAAATAAGGAACGATTTTGTCGTCGAAAGCGAATGCCCGCTTCTTTGAGTAATTCGATGGCGAGGTCCGATAGACGACCTTTGCTAGGTAGTCCGATGCGTATGTTGTGATCAGGCGTAGTCATGGGATTGTTGTAATTTGAGATTCGTGTTAGTTAGTCGTTGTTGCGAGCCGCTTTTTCTTCGAGTCCGGAAACTCCAAAACGACGTCCTAATTCGTCTTCGACTTCCTGTAGGTTTATTTCTTGGTGTCCCAGTAGTACCATTAGATGGAACAGTAGATCGGCGGCTTCGTAGATTAGATGGTCGCGTCCACTCGTTCCGTTTTCGGTGGCTGCTACTATGACTTCTTGGGCTTCCTCGATGAGTTTTTCACTAATGCGTGGAACGCCTCCAGCAAACAACTGCGTTGTGTAGGAGTTTTCAGGGAGCGTTTGGCGGCGATCCTCGATAACGTCCATCAATTGATACAAGATGTTGGGCGCGGCGTTCAAGTTTGAGCTCCCCTTTACAGGAGTTGGAATTCATACAACGATGATGGCACAGTTGCCGATACAGGTTTTATCGTAGACAGAGTATTCAAAACTGGCAATTGCTGGGTAATGACTAGCAAGCAATGTTAAGCAAAACAACGCACGCAACGGGTGAGTTATAGGGATTATGACGGAACAAAACAGACAACCGGATCCTACGGCGCCAGAGTCTTCGGTGCCTTCAGGTCCAGCTGAGCCTGTCCCGGCTGTAGATACTGCCTGTTGGTTTTTGACAGGTCCGACAGCGAGTGGGAAATCTGCGACGGCGATGGCGCTTGCGCAAAATATCGACGCTGAAATTATTTCATTAGATTCCATGGCAATCTACCGCGGAATGGATATAGGTACAGCTAAGCCTGTACCCAGTGAACGTGTCGTCGCTCATCATTTATTAGACATTCGCGATTGTACCGAAAAATTTAGTGTTGCTCAGTACCTCGATGCGGCCCACGTTTGTGTCGCTGAAATTCTAGGCCGCGGTAAAATTCCTTTGTTCGTCGGTGGCACGCCGATGTATCTGAAGGTGCTGTTGCGAGGGATGTTTGTAGGACCACCGGCTGATTGGGAATTTCGTGCAGAGGTTCAAGAGCAAATTGAGATACATGGCAACGAATTGATTCATCAACAGCTTGAACGTGTCGATCCCTTATCGGCGCATAAACTACATCCCAACGATATCAGAAGGGTTATTAGAGCCTTGGAAGTGTATCATCTAACGGGTGTTCCGATTAGTCACCAGCAGCAACAATTTGAAAACCAAGGTCCTTCAGATAGGCGGAATGTATTTGTATTGTCGTGGCCACGTCCACTGCTTCATCAGCGGATCGAACAGCGTGTTGAGCAGATGTTTGAGAATGGTTTTGTGGCAGAGGTTGAAGCTCTAGTTTCGAAACACGGTTCGCTCGGACGAACAGCAGCGCAGGCCGTAGGGTATCAAGAGACATTAGCACTGCTACATGAAGAGTGTTCACTGGAGGAAGCGATTGAACAAGTGAAAATTCGCACACGCAAATTTGCACGCCGACAGGAGACATGGTTTCGCGGTTTTGAGGAATGTGTTTGGATTCCGCAAGTTACGCCGGTGGAAATAGGCGATACGGTTGAGCAAATCTTAGAGCAAGCCGAGTAGAAATTGTTGTTATATGTATAGCGGTTTACAGAGTAGCTCGCTGCGCTTCTCGCCTTTTCCAAAATCACTTCCGCTTGTAAGATGGTATGTTTGGTGGTTAGCGCTATTAATTAGTGGCAAAACATAGCCGATAGAGCTGAAACGTATAATTTGAAACATTGAAGTTATAGCGAAGGATATTAGACAGTGTTGCGAACCCATACTTGTGGTGAATTGCGGACAGACCAACTCGATTCAGAAGTCACTTTGTGTGGCTGGGTTGATAGTTCGCGTGATCATGGTGGAGCTGTATTTATTGACTTGCGCGATCGTTATGGCAAAACGCAAGTCGTGTTTGGCCCCGACAGCGGTTTAGTAGATGAAGGTAGTGCACTACGAAACGAGGACGTGATTCTAGTAGTGGGCAAAGTTTCCTCTCGCCCTGATGGAACCGTCAACGATAAGTTACCAACTGGCGAATTAGAAGTTCGAGTCACAAAGTTGCAAATTCTCAACAAAAGTGAAACTCCACCATTTACGCCGAGCCAACAAGAGTTGCCAGGCGAAGACCTGCGATTGCAGTACCGGTATTTGGATCTGCGACGCAAGCCAATGCAGGATGTGTTGCAACTACGCAGTCATGTTATCAAGATGATGCGTGATTATTTTGAGCAACACGAGTTTATTGATGTGGAAACTCCGATTCTTGGACGCAGTACCCCTGAGGGAGCTCGGGATTATCTTGTGCCAAGTCGTGTACATGACGGAGAATTCTATGCGTTACCGCAATCGCCTCAACTTTACAAACAAATTTTGATGGTGGCTGGATACGATCGTTACATTCAAGTCGCGCGATGTTTTCGAGATGAAGATCTACGAGCCGATAGACAACCGGAATTCACTCAGCTCGACGTTGAAATGTCGTTCGTGGATGCTGATGATGTGATGGGCATGATCGATGGTTTAATGCAAAAAATGGCGCAGGATATCAAGGGGCTGGAGTTGCAGTTGCCACTGCCACGAATGACCTACGACGAAGCGATGAGTCGATTTGGTAGTGATGCACCTGACTTGCGTTTTGGAATGGAATTGATCGATTGCTCAGACTTGGCTGCCAAGGCTGAGTTTCGAGTGTTCTCCGGGGCAGTCGAGTCTGGTGGTGTGGTGCGGGGAATCAAAGCGGATGGTGTGGCGGAGAAATTTTCTCGTAAACGGATTGATCAGTTTACAGATTGGGTAAAACAAGATTTCGGTGCTAAGGGCCTAGCATGGTTCCGCGTCGAGGAAGATGGAACGTTATGGTCGCCGATTGCTAAAAACTTTAGCGATGAACTATTGGTGGAGATTGGCCAGCGGATGGAAGCTAAGCCGGGCGATATTATGTTCTTTATCGCCGATACTTGGGAGGTCAGTTGTCGGGCATTGTCGGCTCTGAGGAAGTCTCTCGGCGCTGAGCTGAAATTGTACGATCCGCAGGAGATGCATTTCTCGTGGGTCGTCGAATTTCCTATGTTCGATTACGATGCGGAGGAACAACGCTGGGTGTCTACACATCATCCCTTTACCGCCCCGCGACCTCAAGATGTAGCCTTGCTTGAAACCGATGCTGCAAAAGCACGAGCAATTGCCTATGACCTTGTGATTAATGGTTTTGAGGCAGGTGGCGGAACCATTCGAATCCACGACCAAAATGATCAACGCCAGGTGTTTGAGTTGCTAGGGATTGACGAAGAGACAGCCCAAGATCGTTTCGGGTTTTTGCTCGATGCATTAAAATACGGTGCGCCTCCACATGGCGGGATTGCACTAGGGATCGACCGAGTCGTCATGCTATTCGGAGATTTGGATAATATTCGTGATTGCATTGCGTTCCCAAAAACGCAGAAAGCTGCGGATATGATGACTGGGGCACCGAGTCCTGTAGATGATAAACAACTACGTGAACTTAGCATCAACGTCATTCGCCCCGATTGATATTTGCGAACACCCTCACCTCGGGGTTGTTAAAAACACTTGATTTGGCTTGGATGTCGTTCGATTATAAAATCTATTGCCTCAAGGTATTTTGAATTCGCTTCCTATGAAGGATCATGTCATATCAAATCATGTCGGGTCTATTGACGGTACGGTCATTGATAATATTTCCTGTATTGAGCGTTCCGGCGGGTTCAAATAGGACAATCTGGCACTCCGAATTGGCGACCGGTTTGTGCTCAACCCCGCGAGGAACAACGTATAACTCTCCCGGTTGTAATTTAACCACCTCGTCCCGCAAGTGAATTTCGAGGCATCCCTGGATCACCCAGAAAAGCTCATCTTCCCGCTCATGGAAGTGCCAGTCAAATTCGCCCAGTAGCTTGGCAACCTTAACCTGCTGACCGTTTAGTTCAGCAATTACTTTGGGAGACCAATGTTCCGTAAAGCTGGCTAACTTGTTCTGCACATCAACTTTTTGCATATTATTTATTCTCCAGAATTCAACTCTACGCTAGAAGTTCCGACAAGCGGTTCGTCGCCGGTACTACTTCGTCCGTGAGAGTAGAACTTTAGCTCGTTTGGCAATATCCTCGTTCTTGGTGACAGCGATAACTTTGGTCATTGCGTCCGCGACCGTTTTTGGGTCCTGATTGACGATTTTTTCACCAATCGACACAGCCGCACTGCTTGCTGCTTCGCTTAGTGAGGAATTCCCCAAGTGCGGAATTATTATTTTCAGGCCTTGTGGCAAAGGGAACCGCGTGAGTGTATCGAGAACCAGCTTGCGTTCCTCATCCCGACTCGCCGCGGCGAAAGCTAGTTTGCTCATTTGTAAACGCTGTCCAGGTCTCATGCCGAACTGCCGAATGATACGGATGTAGCCCCGCAGACAACGGACACGGTATGCTGAATTTCCCGATTTAGCCAGATCCAGGAGCACCGGAGCGGCGTCCGGTGTCAACCATCTTCCGAGCGCTTGTGTAGCAGCATTGGCTGCCGCATCATCGTCACCTGCGGCAGCCGCCTGAGCGCCGGCTAGTGCTTGTTGACCACCCACATAGATAAGCAGATCCATTAATTCGGTTTGAGCAGCAGGCGATGCGTTGGTCATTCGATTTAGCAGCACCTGTGAGGCAGCATCCTGGTCGCCCATGCGTTGACAGGCTTTACGCAGGGCTTCCTTCATAGGCGCGGCGGATGGTGTTGAAGCCATCGCCAGCATTTGATCGAGCAGCTGCGGAAAGTCTTTAAGTCCAACTGTCATGCCCAGGCCGTCAATGGCTGAATTTCGCAATTCAGGATCAGCTGATGACACGTACTTGAGCAGCAAGGGGATCACTTGATGAATCCCGCGTCGGCCGGCGACATCCACCAACACCAGACGCTCTTGTCCGTCGCTGTTCTGCAACCGATTTGCCAGTTGATTATCGACATCCTTACCGCCAAGCAATGCCAGGCTGTCGCGGGCAATGATTGCCAGATCTTCGTCGCCGGAGACAGCCGTCTGTAGCAGAATTGGTACAACGGATGCATCGCCTAACGTGCCGAGGACGCTGACGGCGGCGAAAAGTATCTTGTCATCGTCGGAGTTTGCCGCCTCAATTATCGCTGGTAAGGCCGATGTTTCACCGCGATTGCCGAGTACGTGCAGCAGCAGAATCTGACGTGCCGGTGATAGTGTATCAAGGTGTTCCACGAGTTGTCCGGTTGTCGTGGCGTCCGTCAGATGGTGTGCTAATTCCAGTCCGATGCGAAACAAGGCCGGATCTTTGTTTTGTAGGTAGGAATTCATCAGCTCGTTAACGTTTTGCGAAGCTGTTCGGATCTCGCCAAGTCGCGATGCCACATTAATATGCTTAGGCAATTCGGCCTTCCGCAGGGCAGTTAACACTAGCAGCGCTGCCTCGTTCTTTCCGTCTACGAGTAGCCGATCTGCGGCTGTCAGGCAGGCGTCTGCCGCTGTCACTCGTAGTGACGGCTTCTGCGCTAACGCTTGCTGAACCGCGCTAATAGATTCGGGAGTGGCAAGCATACCCAAGGCGGAAACTGCTGCTGCAGCAATCTCGAGGTTATCGCCGACCGCCAGCGGGAGCAAAGCGTCGACGGACTGGGTATCTTTACGAGTTGCGATGGAATTGATCACACCCACAAGTTGCCGGCCTTTCAATTCGCTCAACGCCCCGCGAAATACCTTGTCGACTTCCGGACTGGGGTTCGTTTCCAAAGCAATACGCGCGTAGTGCGACAAGACTGGGTCGGCCAGCAACTGTGCCACCACAGGTACCGACTTGGACGTGCCGATGATGGCCAGTCGCTGGCAAGCTTTCGCTTTAGCGAACAACTCGGCATCGGAATTCAGAATAACAAGCAATTGCGATTCGTTACCCTCAGCGGGTAGCGGTTGCTGGGCCCGTGCGGCAACCGGCAACAACAGCGGAATCATGAGCACGGTGATGGAACATATGGAGCGAAGAAGGTTCATGAGTGTTTTTCTCCCCGAAAAGTAAACCCGGTATTAGTTAATGTGAGCGTGTGTGTTGTGAGATGTTTCAATAGAAATATGTAATTAAACGTGCCACGGTTCACGCATCGCACGTGAACGCATGCGATTAGCTTCTTCGTCACCCTCGAATTCCTCCTTGATCGGATCGAATGTCAGTTTGCGTCCCAGTTGCCAGGCGATATAGGCAGCGTGGCAGACGACGTGCGACTGAGCCACGACCGCAGCGTTGGCGTTGGTCAATTCGCGGGTCTTGACACAATCCAGAAAGTTACGAATGTGGGTCGTTGGGTCCGTCCCGGCGCGATGAAAGACTGATTGTTGAGTGCGGAGGGACTTTGGCTCAAGAATGAAGTTTCCCGAATCCCCGGTTTCGATCCAGCCCTCGTCGCCTTCGTAGCGTACGCTACAGGTTCCCATTCCCATCCAGCCTTCGCTCCGCATAACCAGTTTCAGACCGTCGGCGTAAAAGCATTCCACGCCATCGGCATTGGGGA
>JABHUV010000346.1 GCA_018658605.1 Planctomycetaceae bacterium
CCAACGCTCCTGCAGCCAAGCTTTCCGTTCTTGTGGCGCACTCGCCGGTGGTACCAATGCCAAACGCTCCGCACTGCCACCCGCGCCACCTTCAAAGGCTTGCGACACCAACGCAGTCAAGGCATCCACTTTTTGGTCAAACACACTGTCAACCGCGACAACTACGTCAGCCGTAAAGGGATAGGGTTTGGTAAAGCCATCACTGGAATACAAAAACACTGGGTTTTTCGTTAGGTGCGGAACGTCGGGGCAGAAAAATGGTACCGTCACCATGAACGCTGCGTCTTGTACAAGTATGCCTGTATACCGATGATCGGGATGATAGTCCCAAGGTCGATGTGAAATGACAATATCCGCATTCCACTCACGAATAATCTTACAAATAGTTTTACGATTTTCAAGCGTCGGCAGTAACTCGCCATCGTGAATATCAAGTACTTTAGAGGTAACTCCCAATCGCTTAGCAACTTCTGCCGATTCCGCGGTTCGGCGTTTGGCAAGTTCCCCTCCGGCCATCTTCCAATGGCCAATGTCACCATTGGTTACCGATACTAACAAGACGTGATGACCCAGCTTGGCCCACATCGCAGCTGTACCGCCACTCTTATATTCGGCATCATCTGGGTGGGCACCAAAACAAACGATACGCAGTTTTCCGTCATCCTTGCTGTCGCTGATCGTTGACTGTGCAGTACAACTAATCGCATTATAGCTCAATAAAACAATTAATAACAAAACTGGTAATGCAAGACGTTTCAACATTATTTAGGTTCACTTTCTTTAAGGGCCATTTTTCTGGTACATTCATTTTACCGAATTTGGCCTCGTTGTAGGTTCTCTGGCAACAAAATACACAACTACACCATGCAATCATTGTTTCTAAAACTCATATTGGTTTTCATTGTTAGCTGCGAAGTGTCTCAGCAGTTTTCACATCTGGCTCAAGCCAAAGAAACCACGAGGGATGTTGCTTTTAAAGCAAACTATGATGGATCTAATCAGAAATATATCGAACTATTGCCCGCTGGTTTTGATAACAAGCAGCGCCATGACGTGTTAATTACGTTGCACGGACATGGCAGTGACCGCTGGCAATTCATTAAACAACCGCGCGGTGAATGCGTTGGAGCTAGACAGGTGGCCGCGCGACATAAGATGATCTTAATCTCGCCAGACTATCGAGCGAAAACATCGTGGATGGGTCCGGCAGCCGAAGCAGACCTCGTGCAAATCATTGGCGCACTGAAGACTCAATATCGCGTCAACAAAATCATTTTGCTCGGTGGTTCGATGGGGGCAACGGGAGCATTAACTTTTACCGCATTACATGCAAACCTAATCGATGGCGTTGTGGCCTTAAACGGCACGGCAGACTTAGTAAATTACCAAAACTTCAGTGCAGCGATTGCCGCATCGTTTGGGGGAACACCAGCAGAAATTCCTGATGAGTATAAGCGTCGCAGCGCGATCTATTTTCCCCACAAATTCACAATGCCCATTGCTTGTACAACGGGAGCAAAAGACAGCGTCGTACCACCTCAGAGTGTTTTGAAGCTCCTCAATCAAGTCAGGCCATTTTCGAAACATGTGCTGAGTATCCATCGCCCTACTGGTGGGCACAGTACCACCTCAGCTGATACGATCCAAGCGATCGAATTTGTACTGACAGGGCTGCAGGATTGAGACTTGCCGGTCTTTTAGGCTGGAGGCGTTGCTGTTACGGCTTGTGTGTAGGTGGCCTGTAAAGCTGCATCAGTCTGAGTATGAGCCCCACGGTAAACAAACAGTAAACCAAGGCGCGATTGTTCGGTGAGGTTCTCGTTTGAATGGTGGACAATTTCACAATGATGAATGGTTGCATCACCAGCAGCAAGCGTCGCACAAAATTGTTCAGATTTGGGTGTAGCAGGCGTTGCCGCCAATCCAATCGAGTTACCCGTGACTCCCGATGGTTTACTTGGCAACATACCATATTTGTGGGAGCCTTTGATGAAGTAAACAGCACCGTTCTCAACAGTAACCGAGTCCATTGCTACCCACACGGTTAACATATCAGGCGGCGTCTGGCAAAAATAGGCATTGTCCTGATGATACGGTACGGCAGAACCAATCCGCG
>JABHUV010000073.1 GCA_018658605.1 Planctomycetaceae bacterium
AATTGCTTCCTTAAGCTCAATCACTCGGTTAACAATCGTACGACTGATCCTGATCGTCTCTGCGGCATCCTCTCGCCGAGCCTTAGACCAACGAGGTACCAATGTTCCTGATTCGTCTAACAGACCGATAAACGCTCGATCGGCTTGCATGAATACTTTAAATAACCCATCGAGGACACTCGGCAAAACGTCACCCAAACTCAAAGCATTTCCCAAAGCCTGCGTTATTTCAAGTAGCGCGGACAGCTTCACCTCAGAGCTTGCTGTGAGTTGAATTTGTCCCTGACCAGAGCCGACATCCAGTTTGGACATTATCGTCGACGTGCTCGTTCCTGCTCCATCGAAAAGAACGCTGATTTGAGAGCCATCGAGACTGTCGGACAATCCCGCGGAAAATTCTTGATAGAAATTAAAGACGACGTCACAGATACTCAGGCGGTCACCGTTGCGTAATTGATGTAGGCCTTCGCCTAACACGACATCGTTGAGATAAGTCTTGTTACGGCTTTTCAAATCCTCAATAAAAAATTCGACACCATTATTGTGGACCTTGGCGTGTTGCCGACTCACGGCAAAGTCTTCCACGTGGATAGAACATTCCGGCGATCGACCTAATACAGATTCCCCCTCATCCAACTCAAATCGTTGTCCCGCGAGTGAACCGTTCTGCGCCTTCAAATATGCCATTGAATCTCTCTAATATTCTTTCAGCTTGCGTTTTTCATTATATGACATCTGCAACGATTGCATACTACGCAAACGAAGTAAAACTTAAGTAACGATTCAAAAGCATATCCACTCGCCTTCCTCTTGACCAACTGGTGAGCGCATATAAACTGAAATACACAAATAGCCCGTGGTGTAATTGGTAGCACAACAGATTCTGGTTCTGTTTGTCGGGGTTCAAGTCCCTGCGGGCTAGCTTATTTTCGAACACAAAACCAAACCTCTGTGATCCCACTCACTTAGTTTCACTAAGAAGGATCCCAGCGGTTTTTTCCTTGCATAGCAACGCAATATTCTGCCGATATCCTCTGTGTGCATTACATTAACGACCTCAAAATGAAACTAGTGCCCACACTAGACAATGAAGAAAGACACTAACTATGGAAATGGATAAACTCGTATCCCTTTGCAAACGACGGGGATTTTTGTTTCAATCAAGCGAAATTTATGGTGGCATTCAAGGTTTTTGGGACTACGGTCCGTTGGGAGTTGAACTAAAGCGCAACATTAAGAACGCTTGGTGGCACGACATGGTAAGTGGCCACGATGAACTCACGAAACTCCCCGACGCACCATCAACCTACGAAATGACCGGTCTTGATTGCACAATCATCATGCACCCTCAAGTCTGGAAAGTGTCTGGTCACTACGACCTGTTCCACGATTTCATGGTCGATTGCCGAACCACAAAACGGCGCTACCGGTATGATCAAGTAAGGGGTCGCTGGGCAAATGCCAAAGGTCAACGCATTTTTGTTGCCACTATCGTCGAAACGGCAGAAGAGCACGAAGATACACAACGACGGGCCATGAAGTTTTTCAAACTCCGTGCCAAAAATGCGGACCAACTCGAATTTGAAGATGCCTTTTTATCGCTAACCGAAATTGAGAACATGCACGATGTCCTCGGTCCCGATGCTAAAGAACTGGGGACACTAACCGTACCTCGCGAGTTCAACTTGATGTTTAAAACCATCATCGGCGCACTTGCCGGAGAAGAGGGAACCGCTTTTCTACGCCCCGAAACGGCCCAAGGAATATTTGTTAACTTTAAAAACGTATTGGATAGTACTCGAGTAAAACTACCGTTTGGTATTGCGCAGACTGGCAAAAGTTTTCGTAACGAAATCACTCCACGGAACTTCACCTTCCGATCCCGGGAGTTTGAACAGATGGAAATAGAGTTTTTCTGTCATCCAGACGAGTCATCTAAATGGTATCAGTACTGGCGCGATCGCCGCATGAACTGGTACACCGCATTAGGCTTAGCTGCGGAGCGGTTAATCCTCCGCGAGCATGCCGAGGACGAACTGAGTCACTACTCGACGGGCACAGCCGATATCGAATATGCCTTTCCATTTTTGCCTGCCGGAGAATATGGTGAGCTTGAAGGAATTGCTCATCGCGGTGATTTCGATTTACGCAGCCACATGGAAGGTAAGCTTGACCCTAATTCGAATCCACTTGAATTAGAGCTCAATGAACACGGGAAACCTAAGTACCGTGGCAGTGGAAAGGACCTTTCCTACCGAGATGATCTCACTGGCGAAAAATATATCCCACACGTGATCGAGCCCTCAGCTGGTGCAGACCGTGCAACATTGGCTTTTCTGTGTGAAGCGTATACCGAAGATGAACAACCCGACGAAAAAGGAAACATGCAAAAACGGATCGTGATGAAGTTACATCCACGAATTGCTCCAATCAAAGCAGCGATTTTCCCTCTTGTTAAAAAAGATGGCATGCCGGAGTTAGCGAAAACACTCTACGCAG
>JABHUV010000349.1 GCA_018658605.1 Planctomycetaceae bacterium
GCGTCTGCCGGCGATAAAACCATATCGTTATCAACATCGACGAATCCAGTAAAACCGGGCGGTAAGTCTCCTTCAGCGTCTAAGTCAACTGCTGGTCCATTGAGTTGATTAATAATTATCATTGCGTCAATTGGCGCGACAAAGGAATCATCGTTTACGTCCAGTGGTTCCAACGCATTATGATACAAGTTGATTCCCGCGAGTAATTGGCGGGTTTCGAGGGTCTCAAACCGCAGTGAGCGAGACGAAAATCGGCGCTGTTTTTCCATAGCGAAAAGCCTGTTTTGCTGCAAAATAGCAAAAGCGGTGAATCGAAATAATAACGTACATCTTTACCAATAATAGTCGATCATTTTCAAGCGTTTGTTTAAGCTATCCGATAAAACCGATAAGGTTTTCGTTGTTTATGTAACCATCACAGATTAATATATGGCCGTGATACGGTGTTTTTAGCCCCCTATATAAATCAACAGTTAATACGGCCACAATATATTCTGGGGTTTGTGTGTGCTGTATTGATGTCTGTTTGGTCAACCAATGATCGTAATTCCGCGGCTGAACCTGTAGAAATCCGCATCAGTGACGAGGATATTCCTACCGCGCCGACAGTAAACAGTGGGGCAGCGATTTCACAAACCCAATTAACCCCGCCCGAGAGTGCTCGCACGGCGGATAGTCGTGTGATTCCTCGTATTCTGCGAGAACGTTCGGATGGCAAAACCGAATCTATCGAAGTTCCCGAACAATCGGAAAAATCCCCGAAAGAGGAAGGCCTGTGGAAGCTGGATTTGCCCCCAGGTTTCGCAGGACCGTCGGGAATTGTGCCGCGTGAGTACGGTACGGGGGTGGACTTTGCACCTGTTGAAGACCGTTGGCGTATTGGATTCCCGGAGTGGGACCGTAATAGGCTGTTAGAAAAGCACCCACTATTGATGCAGCAATTACTTAAGGGACGCGGTGACAACGAGTTGCTAGTCGATGACTACCCGTACGTCAACGGTGGTATGTTTGACCCCTACCACCAAAATGTGCTCAAAGGTGACTATCCAATTTTGGGGCAACATACGTTTTTGAATTTGACGATTAACACTACACAATTCATTGAAAGTCGTGACACGCCTACGCCAACAACACCGTTTGAGAGCACACTGAATCCAGATAGCTCTGAATTTTTTGGTGATCCGGATCAACTGTTTTACAAACACGATTTGCGAGTGACCGCTGATATTTTTCACGGCAATACGAAATTCAAACCCGAGGATTGGCGGCTTTTGGCGACGATGGTCTACAACATGAATTACCTCGATGCCGACGAACTCGCCATTGTTAGTCCTGACGTCCGCAAAGGGACGACTCGATTCCGAGATGAATTTGCATTGGATGAATGGTTTTATGAGAAAAAGCTGCGCGACACCAGCGTGAACTATGACTTTACGTCAGCGCGACTAGGGTCGCAGTTTTTTACGAGTGATTTTCGCGGCTTTATTTTTTCCGACACCAACCGCTCGGTCCGAATTTTTGGTGCGCGGCATTCCAATCGCGATCAATTCAATATCATTTGGTTTGATCAGACGGAGAAAGACACTAATAGCGAAATGAACACGTTTGCCGATCGCCATCAAAACACCTTCATCATGAATTATTACCGGCAGGATTTTATTTGGCCTGGATACACTGCGGAGATAAGTTTTCACTACAACCACGATAAGGCCTCTAAGCGTTTCGACGATAATAATTTCCTCGTTAGGCCTGATCCCGTTGGTGTGTTTGCGCCTCACACGGTCGATTCGTACTATTATGGCATTGCTGGTAACGGACATATCAATAAGCTTAATGTGAGCCATGCGATCTACATGGTCCGCGGTGAGGATAGTTTAAACCCGTTGGCGGGGAAGCCTGTTGAGATCAACGCTTGGATGGCTGCTGTGGAGTTGTCGATTGACCGAGACTGGATGCGCTTTCGATCCTCCTATTTCTTTGCTTCTGGCGATCACGATATTAACGACGGTCGTGGCCAGGGGTTCGATGCAATTTTCGATAACCCGAATTTTGCGGGCGGTGAATTCAGTTATTGGCAGCGTCAAGCAATCGGGTTGTTTGGCGTTAAGTTGGTAAACGCAGAGAGCTTAGTTCCCAATTTGCGTGCGAGCAAGATTCAGGGCCAGACGAATTTTGTAAACCCAGGATTGCATTTGCTAAATTTTGGAGTGGACGCGGATGTGACGCCGAGGACCAAGTTAGTTGCGAATGTCAATTTTCTCTGGTTCGATGAACCCCAAGTTCTCGAGACGTTCACGTTTCAAGGTGGGATTAATGATTTTGTCGGCACGGACCTGAGTCTCGGAATCGAGTTTCGTCCGCTGCTCAATGACAACGCCATTCTAATTGGGGGCGTATCTGGCCTAATACCTGGCCGCGGTTTTGACGATCTCTATGAACAGCTAGACGGTAAGACAGACAAGCTGTTTAGTCTATTTGCAGAGGTTATTCTCGAGTATTAGGTTCCGTTAGTATCTCAGCGTTGGTTCTTGCCAAAATATGGGTTTTCTCGCCGTATTATCTGTTGGCCATCAGATGTTGTCGTCACTTACAGGGTTTGTCTGATAAAACCATTTGCGTCTAGATAGGGTAACTCTGTATAAATAGCCAATTTTTGGGAACTGAGTCGACTGTAACTGCGTCTATTATAGTGTTAACGGTTCCTTGTCACCCTAGGAGTTGGTGGTAGTTCGGTTAATATAGAATAAACAGGAACTCGCATCTGCGTTCTTGGTGAGTGAGTAACAGGAGAAGTGTAATGTATAGTCTACGTGTTTTAATTTTATCGTTGGTCTGCCTACTGCAGTTTAGTCAAGCAAAAAGCTACGGCGAGGAGATTGGTTTTCTTGAGCAGTTCGCCATAGGTGGTAATCGCTCCGTTGCACTTGCGCAGTTGGTGCCAGGTACCGAGGCCTACTATTACTATCATTGCCTACATCTCCAGAACACTGGCGATTATGCGGCCGTTAAAAAAATGCTTACCCCCTGGATTGGTAAGTACAAACTCACGACCCTAGTGCGTGAAATCAAATTACGTCAGGCCCTTCTTACCTATAACGATAATCCCGTCGAATCCCTGAAGTATTTGAAAACACATTTAGGACTAGGATTTAATCATCAGCGTGATATTACCAATCAGAAAAACGCTTATTCGTCGGCGCTGGATCCAGCCCTGCTCGCTCAGCAACGATTACTCGATATCGCTTTTTCGCGGTACAACAATCTTCAAGGCTTAGAGCATCATGCCCTCTACGGCCTTGATGTATCCAGCTTAGATTCCACTCGACGCCGGCATTTGTTGCAGCGACTCACGCACCCAGATTTCCCCGGTCTAGCGAAGTTGATTGTCGCCGATATGAAGGTCAATCAGTTTGGGGGATTTGGAACTTACAATATTCATAAACAATTGCTGCCGTCTCAATTGGAGGAATGTCTTGTCTTAGCGCCTGAGTTGTTAACTCAAAGTAATTTCGTCAATATTTACATATCTAAGTTACATCCAAGCAATGATTTGCAGTGGGCTAAAGACAATGCAGCGCACATTGCCTATCTTGATCGGTTGTGGAATTTCGTCGCCAAGTTGGCGCCTGTTCATAACTCGTTGAAGGCTCATGTGTTGTACCGGCGACTTGTTCTTGACCGTTCCCAAGGGGTCTACAACGCGGAGCGTTTTATGGCTTATTTAAAGTTGCCGCGTAATGCATTCTACGTCAACCCAGAATACGTAAAAGACGCAAAACGTAATCGATATTTGGTTAATTTTAATGCAAACTATTCTCCAATTACTTTACTCCCAACTGTCGGTCGAGACGAACCGCTGATTCGGTCTTACTTGGATCACTTCTTCACGGATTCGGTGGATTACAAATCCTATGCACCCTACCTGCATGACAATTATCTGAAGGAAGTCTTTGCGGAATCGAAAATCACCCATGGTGTAGGGAATCCCAATCATTGGTCCCCGTTATTGTCGGCTGCAAAATATCAAGCGTTACGGCAGCGAATAGATCTCGATTTTGCATACACAAGTCCCACAACTTACACGGCAGACGCCAAGGTGTTTTTGGAGGTTGATGTAAAAAACGTCAAGAAACTAATTGTTAAAATTTACGAGTTGAATGCTCAGAATTTCTACCGCCAACAACTTCAGGCGATTAGTACGTCGATAAATCTGGACGGTTTGGTTCCCAACCATGAACGATCCCTAGATTACGCTGTGGCGCCACTTTTGAGGGTTCGTCACAAGTTTGAATTTCCAGAACTGAGTAAACCGGGCGTCTATGTCGTTGACTTCATAGGTAATGGAATCAGTAGTCGCGCGATGATAATTAAGGGACGGCTAGACTTTATAGTGCGCACCACCACTGCGGGTCAAATGTTTCAAGTGATAGATTCCAACAAGAAGGTTGTCAAAACCAGCGAATTGTGGGTTGGCGGCGCTCATTATACGAGTAATGGAGATGGTGAAATACTCGTGCCATTTAGCACCAATGCTGGACTCACTCCGGTGGTCATTAGCGATGGTCAAATTTCCACTTTGCATCAGTTTAATCATGAAGCTGAGAAGTATAGTTTGTCGACGGGGATCTCAATTGATCGTGAATCGTTATTGCAACGTAAATTGGCGCCTGTGATGATTCGCGCCGGACTTAAGGTCAACGGCACACCCACTACGCTTTCGGTCGTCGAGGATGTGACCCTGACGATTACATCTGTAGATATTGATGGCACGCAATCCAATAGTGTGGTTTCAGATTTTAAATTACGGGAAGCTGAAGAGACAGTGCATCTATTTAGAGTGCCACAGAGATTGAAAACTATTCAGTTCGTGTTGTCGGGAAATGTGAAAAATCTCAGTACGGGCAAAACCGATCGGTTATCTGCTTCTTCGAGCTATAGTGTTAACGGCATTAATCGAACCGAAAAGATCGCGAGCATGTATTTAGGGCGCACAGGAAAAACGTATGTTGTGGATATGCTGGGAAAATCTGGCGAGGCTAGGATTGGTCGCACGATTCGTGTCACGCTCAAACATCGAGATTTCGTTGAAACGGTGACGACGGTTCTAGCGACGGATGCTAAGGGGCGGATCGTGCTTGGAGAGTTGGTCGGTGTGGATTCGATAACTGTTGTCGATGCGACAGGTGTTCAGGAGAAATGGAATTTGGTTGAGGATGCAAGTTCGTTTTACCAATCTCGACATGCCGCCGTCGGCTCAACTATCCGTGTTCGGTATATGGGGAGCGCGGAGGAAATAAGTCGAGACGAAGTCGCGTTGTTCGCTGTCAGAGGTAACACCTATACGAAAGATCACTTTAGCGCTATCTCACTTGCTGACGGAGTCTATAGTATTAAAGGCTTGCTTAGTGGTGATTACGAATTGTTGTTGCGGTCTTCAGCGCGACGTATCAGTATTAAAGTAACGGACGCTAAAACTGTAACGGAAGGTTATTTGCTGGGAACGAATCGGCACCTCGAATTGCGTGGGGATAGTCCGTTGCAGATTGTTGACGTGAATCGAGCTGAGGAACAGGTTAAAATCCGCTTTGTTGGGGCAAATGAATATTCACGAGTACACGTAATTGCCTCAAGGTATTATCCGCGATTCCCCGCGTGGACACGGTTGCGATCAGTAGTAGACGCTGAACCATTCGCTATACGTACTATAGAACCAACGGCTTTGTACGTTGAAGGGCGGGACATTGGCGATGAATATCGTTACATTATTGACCGTCGGTACGCCCGCAAATTTCCAGGGAATCTGCTGGCGCGACCGGAATTATTGTTGAATCCGTGGCCGATCCGTACGACGGAAACTGCCAAGCAGACTGCAGAAGTTGGTGACGACTTTCAATCAATGGCCAATGCATTAGAGGAGTCGAGTGTTCGGGAAGGACAAACAAAGGGCGCGACGGGAGGTTACGAGGATTTTTCGACCTTAGACTTCTTACCGGTGGGCTCCGTATTATTGTCTAATCTTGAAGTGGGCGAAGATGGATTTGTAAATATCCAAATCGCAGATCTAGCTGGGCATCATCACCTTCAGATCGTGGCTGTCGGACCTACTCAGACTGTTGCGAGAAGCGTATCGTTTGCCGAGAAGCCTCGAGAAATATTAGATCTTCGACTCATTAAAGGTCTCGACAACGCAAGTCACTTTCTCCTGCAAAAGCAAGTCAGCCTAGTGGCTGGTAATCAAGAGTTTGTAATAGATGATATTTCTTCGAGCCGGTTCAAAACTTATGATAGCCTTTCTTCAATTTATCAGCTTTACGGCACTTTACAGGCAAACACAGCGTTGCAGGAATTTGGCTTCCTAATGAAATGGCCAACTTACGACGGTGACAAAAAGAGAGCGCTTTACTCGAAATATGCGTGTCATGAATTAGGTTTCTTTCTCTATAACAAAGACCGAAAGTTTTTTGACGAAGTTGTTTTGCCGCACCTACTTCACAAGCAGCACAAGACTTTTATGGATGACTGGCTCGTGGGTAGGGATCTGAAGGGATATTTGATTCCCTGGAAATACGAACAGTTAAACGTTGTTGAGCGTGTGTTATTAGGTCGGCATGTAAATACGGAACGCGTTGCATCTGAGCGGCACTTACAAGATCTGTGGGATCTCGTTCCGCCCAATATCGACCAGTCCAACATGTTGTTTGAAACCGCCCTTTTTAGAGGTGGCTTGAGCGCGGACGACGAATTATTGAGCGTTGCCGATAGTGAGCGCAATTTGGAAGAGAAAAGAGGGCTTGCTGCGCGCCGACAATTGGTCGGTGGCGGGGGTATGGGCGGACAATTTGGTGGTGTAGCTGGACAATTGGATGCCGCACTCGGAAAGACGGCTGCGCAGCCGGTTCCATTATCTGTCGGAAAATTAAAGGAAATGGCAGACAAACGAACGTCAGATATGAATATGCTACAGCGAGAACGCAAGAAAGCTGTGTCTGACCAAAAATCGAGATATCGTGGTGATCGAGACGCAGGGCAAAAAGATGGATTGTTCTATGCTGAGATTGATAAAATGCGGACGGAATTGCGTACCCTTTATCGCGAACAGGAAAAAACTCGAGAGTGGGTTGAAAACAACTACTACCAGCTTCCGATTCAAAATCAAGGTGCGTCTCTGGTAAGTATCAATGGATTTTGGAACGACTGGGCAACCCATAGAGAAGGTGGTTTTCGGTCTCCGCACCTGGCGCAAGCGAGCCGCAATTTTACGGAAATGATGCTCGCGTTGGCTGTGATCGACCTGCCTTTTGAAGCCGAGGAAGTTGATATCAAGATGGAAGGTCAGGCTATGCGAATCACCAGTGAGGGACCAATGATTGTGTTCCATGAAGAAGTGAATCCGGTAGAAATGAACGAGAAGTTGACTCCGATTCTAGTCAGTCAGAATTACTTCCGTCACGGGGATCGCTTTATTCAAGTGGGCAACGAGAAGCGGGATAAATTTATTACGGATGAATTTTTGGTACAGACGGTTTATGGTTGTGAAATTGTGGTTACCAATCCAAGTTCTTCCGCTCGTAAACTGGACGTTTTGTTTGAGATTCCCGTCGGGGCGATTCCTGTTTTATCTGGGCACAAGACAAATAGTGAGTATTTACGGCTTGAGGGCTACAATACCAAGACGATTGAATTCTATTTTTACTTCCCTGCCGTTGGAACGTACTCGCAATTCCCAGTGCATGCCTCTAGCAGTGAACAACTGTTGGCGTCGGCGGATGCTGTTGGGTTCAATGTTGTAAAGACGCTATCCAAAATTGATACAACTTCTTGGGCCTACGTATCTCAGAACGGAAGCGACGAGGAAGTGCTGAAATACCTAGAAAATAACAATGTACACAATTTGAATTTGACCAAAATTGCGTTCCGCATGCGTGACAAGTCGATGTTTCAACGAACAACGAGCTTGTTAAAGTCGCGTCACCAATATGACCATACACTGTGGTCCTATGCAGTATTGCAAGACTTGCCGTCCGAAATAAACCACTATCTTGATCATGAAAACAAAATTAATACAGCGGCCGGTTATCATTTGGTAAGCCCTTTGCTGACCATTGATCCTGTGATGCGCCGAAACTATGAGCATATGGAATACCGACCCTTGGTGAATGCACGGGCGCATCAACTTGGCGCAAAGCGACAGATATTGAACGATCGCTTCGCTGCACAATATAATCGTTTACTCAAATTGTTAAGTTACAAGCAAAAGCTCACGAGTGAGGATTATTTGGCGGCGGTCTATTATTTGTTATTGCAAGATCGAATTGAGGAGGCAATCGATCAATTCGCGTTGGTAGACACAGACCAAATAGCAACACGGCTGCAATACGATTACTTTGCCTGTTATCTCGCATTGTCGCAAGGTGACGTTAAGACCGCCAAGACAATTGCAGTTAAGTACGGAAAATATCCGGTTGATCGATGGCGAAAGATTTTTGATAATGTCGTTCAGCAAGTTGATGAAATTGGCGGCGACGACGCTGGCGTAACCGATGCGGACGACCAGAATCGAAATCAAACTCAGCTCGCGGCCACGGAACCTGGCTTTGACTTCAAAGTTGAAAGCGGGGAGGTGATTGTGGACTATCAGAACTTGAGTTCGATCAAAGTAAATTACTATGAGATCGATATTGAGTTGCTATTCAGCCGCAACCCATTTGTGCAGAATTTCTCTGGCGGATTTAGTTTTATTAAACCAAACCATAGTGACGTTATCGAATTGGCGGCAACGCGGAATTCTCATAAACTTACCCTACCCAACGAGCTCAAGAGCCGTAACGTGTTGGTTGAGATTGTTGGAGCGGGACAAACTCAGACGCGGGCCTATTACTCGCACGCGTTAGCAGTTCAGGTGATTCAGAAATATGGACAAGTTCAAGTGTTGCAAGCCAAGAGTCGCCAACCGTTGGGGACAGTTTATGTGAAGGTGTATTCTCAACAAAAGGACGGTGGCATTAAATTCTACAAAGACGGATACACGGATTTGCGTGGCCGGTTCGATTACGCATCGTTGAGTACGGGCGATTTAGAGTCCGTAGCGAAATTTAGCCTTTTGATATCCAGCAAGAACAATGGTTCTATGGTCCGCGAAGCAATGCCGCCACTGCGTTAGGGCGAGGCAATGATCTCAATTCGAGCTGGCAAGTCCGCACTGCGAAAGACGGCTGGTTTTTCGATGCGAGTCCTGATAATCTTACCTGTATCGCAGGGTTATCACGGTAGTTCAGACAGCGGAACGTATTAAATGAGTAATATTCCCTCACACAATCCGTATCAACAACCTAGTGGCTATGCCGAGATGCAGTCGCAGCCGTACCTGCAGTCTCACAAAGATCAGAGTCTGGCGATTATTGCACTTGTTACGGGGATTTTGGCGCCTACCTTTGGTCTGTTGTGTTGCACGTTTTTGCCATTGTCTCTAATTGCATTGATTACCGGATTGCTGGGTATGCAAAAGGTCGCGAAAGGCACGGGAGAAGGATACGGTATGGCGTTAACTGGAGTCATTTTAGGCGGCGGCACGTTGCTTTTATACGGCTCTTTTTTTGCGTACTTGTTCTTCACGGCACAAAGTGGCTTCAACGACTTCGATTTTAATTAGGAAATTCCCCGTGGCAATGACTTCCCTAACAAGCACGCGCCGCGAAGCGTTATCAACTATTGCCAGCGGGGCGGTGTTGGCCCTTTCTCCCGCTTGCCTCGCAAATTCTAAGCGGCCATTGTCAAAATTGCGATTTCTCGTGGCTAGTGATACGCACTTGGGTTACAAGAACTCGACCTCCGCTGAGAAACGCTGGATTCAAGCGGCGGCGGAATTGAAGTCGGCAACAGGCGATCTTGTGCTGCACTTGGGAGATATTGTCGACGGCGGGCGTGAGCAACAGTATGCGGTTTATTTACGTGAACGCGAAAAAATCGGTAAACCGGTGTATGAGATTCCAGGGAATCACGACCCGCTAGTTTTGTTTCGTAAACACATTCGCAAACAGGTTGATGTCGCAGTCGACCATGAGTGGTTGAAGTTTTTGTTGGTTAGTAATGCACACACTGATTCACACGATGGGTTTTTAACTGCCGAACAACTTCAGTGGATCGAATCGCAGTGTGTCGCTGCGACCAAGCAACAGCAGTATGTGATGTTGTGCTTGCATGTACCTGTTCACGCCAACGGTCATCCTGACCGCGGATGGCATGTAAAACCAGAGCATGGGCAGACCAAATTATATGACATTATTGAGCGACACAAACAGCAGATAGTTGCGATGTTTCACGGGCATTTCCATAACGGAATTCGTGGTTGGAAAGATGACGGCGGAATTCACGAGATTTGTATGCCTTCGGTGTTGTATAATTTAGATCGCGACCTCGAAAAGCAAAAAGCAGCAGGCTATAATCCATTAGAATTCAGGCCCGGTTATACAATGGTTACGATTGACAATGGATTGATGACGCTGGACTATAAACCACTAGGGGCAGACGTGTCGATCAACAAAAAATGTGAACTGGATCGGGTCGGATGAGATGTTGATTCTGCAAAGTCAGTAACTAAATAGGGAGCAGTTTTGAATACACGAACACTATCAATAGCATTGGCGTTGGGATTACTTTACAGCGGCGTTAGCGCCGCAGTGCCTACGCTGGAACTGGCCCAACAAATATCTGCGAGAACTGGACGACCTATTCTGGTTATGGCGGGCGCGGATACGTGACCGGCTTGTCGCGTCCTGGAGAAACGATTGGCAACCGATCGTAGTCTCACAGGACTCGTGGCACAGTTTGTGCCGTTGAAAATTAATACGTCCTCCCCAGACTGGCGGACGATCAGCAAGAATTATCCGACCCCAGGTAATACAATTCCGGTGGTCTATGTAATACGCGCGGATGGCAAACAAATATTCGCTAAGCGAAGTTCGCTGCCCGGTGATGAGTTGCCATTTGTATTGCGAGGGTCGTTGCAGAACGCCGGCGGTATTTTGAGTGACGTGCAATCAAGCTCGGTGATGAAGGCAGTGTCTGTGGCCACCCAAGCGTTAGGCAGTGACGATGTGTATGCGGCCGTGCAAGCAGTGAAACCATTAACTAAATTGGGCACATTGGGAAATCTTCAGAGTTATGCTAAACCGATTCAAGATGCCAATGCAGTCGTGGCGGATATTTTGAAGCAAGCGGGTTTGGATTTGAAGGAGATTGAATCAAAGTTGCAATCCCCAGAGACTGCGGTCCGAGGAACTTCTGGTTTATTTGCATCGATGCGAACCTACTCAATTTTTCCGACGCTAAAGAGACAATTTGGTGTCTTGCACCGCAACGCTTCGGGAAAAGATGAACTGTTGGTTGCCCTGGCTCAGGGCAAGGCGATAGATAAAGCGATGGCGCTGAGCACATTGCGTGGTGGTACGAGCAAAGCGATCTTGGAGCTGGAGCGCTTGGCCCAAATGTTCCAAGAGACGGCGACCCTCGCGCTGATTGAGGAAAAGATCGCGAGTTTGAAGCAATAGAAGCCCCTACAGGTCGTTTCTGCGTACCGCAGCGAGTTTTGCTTTTAGCTGGGCTTTAAATCCCGTAACGATTTTGTCGTATTTTGGGTCTCCGGCTAAGTTGGTGTACTGCAGTGGGTCCTTATGCATGTCGAATAATTCAATTCCCTTCGATGCATCTTCCGCGTATTGTATGTATGCCCAATCTTGATCGCGTAACAAAAAGCCCCTGCCGTTGACCGTAAACGCCGCTTTACGCACTTTCATTGTTGGGTCACTAAGCATTCCCGAAATATCCTTACCTTGTAGGCGGCTTGGCACTTCTAAGCCACAGAGGCTCGATAAAGTTGGGTAGAGGTCGAGCAATTCAGTGAAAGAATCGCAAATTGCCGGCTTCTTGCCGGGAACGCTAATAATCAACGGTACGCGGACCGACTCTTCGTGCAAACTCACCTTGGCCCAGAAATCGTGTTCGCCTAGATGGTAACCATGGTCGCTAGTGAAAATAACAATTGTCCGATCAGCGATCCCCGCGTTCTCTAAGGCGGTCATCACCTTCCCGACTTGCGCATCCATATAGGCGACCGATGCGTAATACCCGCCCACTGCTTTGCGTTGTTTGGAAACGTTCATTTTCATATTCTTACTGGTTTTGTAGTTGATGCCTGCGGGTGGTATATCATCCCAGTCGCCGGGTACTTTTTCCGGTAACAACATCTTGGAATAGGGAAAGGGTTCATAATATTTTTTAGGCGCTACGAAGGGAACATGAGGTCGCACGAAACCGACGCCCAAGAAAAATGGTTGGTCTTTATGTGCCGCGATAAGCTTGCACGCTTTGGCGGCCGTCCGGCCGTCGGAGTGGACTAGGTCATCGCCATCAGCTTCCACCACCACGAATGTATTACCACCCTTCACAGGTAACTTGCCGTCTGGATTGCCCTCTAACGTCCAGCCCAGCCCAGGGGCTTTCCACTCAGGACCTTGGCTGTTAAACCGCTCGGTCCAACACCGCGGATCGTCGGCGCCGTCGGTTCCCGCTTCAATCCCACCCGGTACTCCCATATGAAATATTTTCGAAACGCGCGCGGTATAGAAACCATTGTTCTTGAAGTGTTCAGCCCACATCGCTCGATCACCAATGGCCGGGCGCGGCGTTTTGTAACCCAACATACCCGTGGCATGTGGGTAATACCCAGACATGAAAGACGCACGGGACGGTCCACAATAGGTGCCCTGGCAATAGGCTCTAGTAAAGCGAGTGCCCGTAGCTGCTATAGCATCGATATTGGGAGTGTGACAAACGTCGTTGCCGTAACAGGAGAGCGCCGTATAGGTAAGATCATCGGAAATTATGAACAATACGTTGTAGGGTTTGTCTGCCTCCGCCGCTGTGGTTTTAAGGCAGACGTTGGGAATGAACAAGCTAACGCAAAACATAGTAACAAATAAACACCAAGGGCACTTGTTGAGCAAACTATTCGTCATTGATTTCATCCTAAATGTTTCTCTTTTATGGACACAACTATCTAAGTCAATTGTAGCAAATCTCTGCTGGTTAAAAGCGAGGTGGTGTATAGGGCCGTGCGCAATCCCGGTGAGACTATTTGACAGGAATATGACGCAGTAATTCTTGCACGACGGTCATATTCTCACCTGCCAGATTACGCACTGGATCAAAACCCGTTGTTTCATCAAACAACTCGTAATCTGCGTAGTGACCGTCTACCTTGGATGTAATCAACCTATATCGGTCCGTCCTTACACTCACGGCTTTGCCCCAGAAACTTAACGCGGCCTCACGCACGGTCGCCTGAGGGTTCTTGAGGATCGGCGTCATATCTTTCCCATCCAGTGGGTATTGCGTTTGGTTGAAAGTTGGTTTAGCGAGTGCAACAAGAGTGGGGTAAACGTCGATGGTTTCCACTAAGGATGTGCTTTTCTTGCCTGAGGTCACACCCGGCACGCGGATTATTAGCGGGCTACGCACCGCTCGCTCAAACGGGGCGTGTTTAGCCCACATGTGACTGTCCCCCAAATTCCATCCGTGATCGCCCCACAGGACGACGATCGTATTATCTGCAAGTCCGAATTTCTTAAGCGCTAAAAGTACCTTGCCAACTTGGCGATCGGTATAGCGTACGCAGGCCAGATATGCTCGGCGTAAATCATGTATTTTTCGATCATCGAGCGGTCGTGTCTTGGAAAATGGAAACGTATACTTAAAAAATTCACCGCTACCGTGATAGTGTTCGCTATCGGGTTTTTGCGGATACGGTGGAGCAGGAATTGTTACATCGGCAAAAGCATCCCAGTCGCCTTTCGTGGCGACAAAGGGCAGGTGGGGTTTAAAGAACCCCAGACCCAAAAAAAACGGTTGTGAACTTTTACTATAGTTGGCCAAACGAGCGATTGCCGTTTCCGCCAATAAGCCGTCCGGTAAGTCGGTATCCTCAACTGCTGAGAACTGCAATACATCCTTATGGCCTTGCCCATCCTCGCGGTGAAGGCCATTGTTGTAAGCAAAGAAAATTCCCCAACCTCGCTTCCAAGAACCAAAAGGCGTAGGCAGGTCATCCCAGGCATGTGGTACCTCCGGTCGCCCGTTGCCGGTGCCGTTGTATTGATAAACGCGGCCATCTGCCGTGTGAGATATCTTCCCGATACAAGTTGTTTGGTAACCGCTGCGACGAAAAAGTTCCGGTAGAGTTTGAGCTCCGGCCAGTTTTGTTTTAGAGATCGCCGAAGAACCACTGTACAAAGCGCCGTTACTGCGCGTCACGCCGGACTTAAGTGGACTTTTTCCAGTCAGCAGAGCATAACGCGACGCGCCACAAGTAGGTACTTGAACAAAATGGTTAACGAACAGAGTCGAGTTTCGGGCAAATTCATCAATGGACGGTGTGTCTACATATTCGGCGCCATAGCAACCAAGTTCTGGTCGTAAATCATCAACAGCAATGAAAAGTATATTTAACGGTTTGCTTTGCCCAAACGATAATTGCGTAAAAGAAACGAAAAAGATCAGAATCGATGCTACGTAAAATAATAATGTTCGTTGCAAACACATAATTCGGTTTTCATAGTGAGAATAATAGTAGCGACTGAAGTGAATAGGAATTAGTAGTATACCTAAGTATCACCACGCGCTGTACTGGGTTCACCGCTCCGACGGCGGTTAATAGCGAAAGCTGTAATTCGATATAGAAAAAGGGGATGGAGTCTGTTGAAAGACTCCATCCCCTGTGGATGATCAGCGAATAATAATGTTATTGCTTCTTGCTGGCGGTGAAATTGCCAGCCCCACTTACAGCAGCAACTACGTCTTTGTCCTCATAGCCGTCGCCTTTGGTTATGATTACGACTTTGTTATCAAAATCGACTTTGTGTTCAGATACACCCGGTACCTGTGCTATCGCGTCATTGACGGCGCTAACGCAAGCCGTTGCTCAGGTCATGCCTTCAATGCCGAAGGCAACTTGATTCAAGTCAAGTTCGGTACTGCTAGTTTCATTAGTGGTTCCTTCCGTTTCGGGAACAGGAATGTTGGGCGTACCTTGATCGCAGCCAATAAAGGCAACTGTAAATAACAGGGCGGTTCCCAAGCTAAATATTCGTTTCATAGCGTGATGCTCCTAAGTAATAAGTGAAATGTGAGCAATAAGATTGCTGTTCACAGACTATATGATACGTGGTTTATCGAAGGTTTGTCTAGTGAAACATCTGGTAAAATTGCTATAAGAAGAGAATTTCGAGCAAATGATTTGATAGTTGGTGTCTACGAGCAGACAGCGGTAATTACATTGCCATGCACGTCCGTAAGACTTTCGTTTCGCCCTTGGTGAAAATAGGTCAGGCGTTCATGATCCAATCCCATTAAGTGCAGGATCGTAGCATGAATATCATGCACATGAGCTCGATCAATGACTGCTTCGAAGCCAAAATCGTCAGTTTCGCCGTAGCTAATTCCCCCTTTTACGCCACCACCAGCCATCCACATCGTAAAGCCGTAGGGGTTGTGGTTTCTGCCAGGCGCATTTTGCCCTTCACTAAAAGGCATTCGACCGAATTCGCCACCCCATACGATAAGCGTTGAGTCAAGCAGTCCACGTTGCTCCAAGTCGGTTAGCAATGCGTCAACAGGTTTGTCTATTTCTGCGGCGTGTTGACCATGGTTATTTTCGATGCTGACGTGCGCGTCCCACGTATCGGCGAGGTGGCCACCGCCAGAATAAAGTTGAATAAAACGTACCCCTCGTTGCACCAAGCGACGAGCGACTAGGCAATTCCGGCCGAATTCATCGGTTGGGTGTTGGTCAATTCCATAAGCGTCCAAGGTGTTTTGGGATTCACGGCTTAGGTCAACGGCTTCTGGGGCCTCTGATTGCATGCGATACGCCAATTCATATGATTGAATACGTGAGGCTAGACCCCCACTTCCAGGTCGTTGCCGTAAGTGTTTGTCATTTAGTTTGGCGAGCAGATCAAGTTGGTTACGTTGAGCTTTTTTGTCTATGTGGGAGGGTCCCTTAAGGTCTAGGATTGGATTTCCAACGGGCCGAAACAAGGTTCCTTGGAATGTAGATGGCATAAACCCGCTCGAATAATTTGGTTGACCGGAAATAGGTCCACCTCGTTTATCCATCATCACAACATATCCAGGTAGGCTAGTATTTTCTGTGCCCAAACCGTAGACGGACCAACTTCCCAGTGAGGGGCGGCCTATAAAAGTGCTGCCCGTGTTCATAGCAACCAACGCTGAACCATGAGCGTGACTATCAGCATGGCACGACTTGATAATTGCTAACTTATCGGCATGCTTCCGGATGCCGGGAAAGTAGTCTGAAATCAGTTGGCCACTTGCGCCCCCACGGCGAAAGGGACGAAAATTTGGTGTAAGAAATCCGACTTTGCGTCCACCGGAGTTGATATATGTTTTGTCATCTGGCAGCGGCTTACCGGCATATTTGCGCAGAGCAGGTTTATAGTCAAACGTGTCAACCTGGCTAGGTGCGCCGTTCATCATCAAAAAAATGCAGCTTTTCACCTTTGAAGGTAGGTGCGGTTTCCGAGCGGATAGGGGATTGGAAATATCAGAAGCTTCAACGTTTCTAGAAAAAAATTGGTCGGATTCTAGCAATGAGGCCAACGCTAGGCCAGCAAATCCACCCCCCATTTGCCAGACAAACTCTCTACGGGATTGGCCACAGGGAAATAGTTGTTGATGGCGATTCATTTGAGTACCACTTAGTCAATGAAAATAAATTCGTTTGTGTTGAGAATGACATGGCATAATGAAGCCAGTGCTAGGTGATCAGCGGTTTTGCGCGACGGCTTGACTGCCAATTGATATTTAATCTGCAGATACGACCAAACCGCGTTGCGATCTTGTTGGTTAAGCGGGTGGTCAAACACCAACAATTCCGCAATATTACCGCACCAAAACTCGCTTCCATAATTACCTTGGGTACCTATCACATAGGGGGCTGCTAATACGCGTGGTGTGAGCGCTGCCTGTGTGGCTAGGAGGGTTGAGTTTTGAAATGTAGATGCCTGGGTGTTCGAGTTGATGGCGGTAAGAATAAATGGCCGGTTGGGCTCCGTCAGGATTCCAGCTGGACTGAACGCGTCACTTACGCGAACGTTGTTTGTTCCGGTGGTGCCAAGAAACACCGAGTTAGTGGATCTGCCGCGACGATGCCAGTTAGAAATGATTTCACGAGCACCTGTCCCGGTCGAGTTCTGTGAGACAACAGCGATGATACTGAATTGAGGTTTCCAAATTGCCTGACCGGCAACGTTTAGGAAATCGTCGTTTCCGTCAAACATCATTGAAGCATGTCCGTGGATCCCTTTTGCTTGGAACAGCGGACGATGGGTCGGATTGGCTTGGGAGGCGTGGTGTTTATGCAAATGGTCGGTTGTATTTGGAGATTGGTCCCGCCAAAACATGACTCGGCCTTGTTCGTCTAGTTGCACTCCCTCGTCGGCCCGCAGCCAAAGCCCCAACTTAGCGCGAGGTATATTTTCGAGCAACTCCCCAATACTCCTTGAATCGTCGTCGACCTTCTCCTTGTTTTGGATGGTTAGGAAATGCGTGGACTGGTTCGTTACATGTAGCTGTGATATTTCCAGTTCGGACTGGGTTGGGTGTCTGGAAAACGCGAGATTCCACAAATGCGTGATTTGAGCAGGTATATTTTTTGGGTGCTCTGCCGCCAGGCGATCGGCCAATGCTTCGCTTTGGCTATGGACGAAATGATTATTTAGTAGAGCCAACGCTTGTGGGGCGACGATCGTGCTCTCGCGGCGTGCGCAAGGGAGCGTGGTGTCTGAAAAGTCGAACGTTGTCATTAGCGGCAGGAGTTGGGCGCGCTTGGATATCATATAGATACTACGTCTATTACGCTCTTGCTGGGGGGAGGTTGGCCAAGCGGACGCTTTGCGAGAAAGTCCTTCAAGCGCATCAACAGCCATCTTGGGGTAGAACGCAGGGCCGCCAAGTTTGGTATCTAGACGGCCGCTAATGCTAAGCATGGTGTCGCGCAGGGCCTCGGCGTCTAACCGTTTTTGTTTCGCCCGCCACCAAAATTGATTGAGATAGTCAGTTTGTGCATATTGTTCTTGTTGGGGATGAATTGAGGCTTGTCGATATGTTGCAGACATTAGGATCAATTTATGGATCCGCTTCATCTTCCATTGCCCTGACACAAGTTCGGTCGCTAGGTAGTCGAGCAATAGTGGGTGCGTCGGCAGTGCACCTTTGAAGCCGAAATTATTAGGTGTGCGGACAATCCCTTCGCCGAGGTAGTGTTGCCAAATGCGGTTAACCATCACGCGAGCGGTGAGTGGATTTTGTGGGGCCGTGATCCAGTTGGCGAACTGTAATCGGCGATGAGTTGTCTTTGCAGCGGGATCTGGTGGAAGGAAGGGTTTGTCCAAGGAGCTTACGGCGGATAAGGGGCCGGGTTGTACGACGTCCGCAGGCCGGTGCCGTTCGCCCCTTATCAATAAACGTAGTACCGCGGGACTGTTGTTGCGGTCAGTCCAACCGAAGGCATCGGCCCCAAGTTGTTCCGGTGAAGGACCTCCTAAATTTGCTTGACCGATATAACCTGGCCAGAATATGGACGCAGCGCGGTAGTAATCCGTTTGCGTGATCGGGTCAAATTTGTGATTGTGGCACCGCGCGCATTTAACGGTGAGACCAAGGAAGGCTGACGTAGTCGCATGAACCATGTCTTCTAGTCGCGTGTAGACATAATCGGCGGCGTCATTGGGCTCATCGTTCCACGTTCCCGCTCGAATCATGCCAGTGGCGATCAGGGATTGTTCATCTCGGTATTCTACTTCGTCACCAGCAAGCTGATCTCGAACAAATTGATCGTAAGGCATGTCTGCGTTGATCGCATTAATTATCCAGTCGCGATATTTCCAGATATTGGGCTTTAATTGGTCTCGCTCGTAGCCGCAGGTGTCCGCAAAACGGATCAGATCTAACCAGTAGCGTGACCAACGTTGACCAAAATGATGTGTCGACAAAAGCTTATCAATTTCGGCTTCGTAGGCCCCGGGGTCGTCGTTGGAGAGGAACGCCTTTACCGAGGTTGGAGTCGGAGGTAAACCAGTGACATCATAATGCAATCGGCGCAATAGTGTTCGTTTGTCGGCTGGGGGAGCTGCGGTCAGATTGTTCGCCGTGAGTCGCACGGCAATAAAAGCATCGATGGGATTAGCGTTAGCAACAGGAGTATTGGTCGGCGATGGAATACGTGGGTTGGTGACCGGGCGCAACGACCACCAGTCACGACCAGCGTGTGACTCGGTAGTCGATTCGTAATAATCAAGGCGTCGACCAGCTGGCCAGTTTGCACCTGCGGATATCCACTTGGTCAACAGGGCAAGTTCGGCGGTTGGCAGCGGCTGCGGCGTCCCATTGATTTCCGGCGGCATTTCGCCGCTAGTGATTCGTTGGAGAAGAAAATTTTCGCCGATTGGTGCCTGAATTGAGGATTCATTGTCGCCACCGTCAGTCGCCGATTTGAGAGTGGTTAGGTCGAGGCCACCTTGGTGGTCGGTCGAGTTATGGCATTCAAGACAGCGTCGAACGATTAGCGGCGCTATTTCCTTTTCAAAATCAACTGCCTGCAGCGGTAGAGCCAGGATAGTTAAGAGTGACGCTAAAGTTGTAACGCGACGATTCATGTGAATATATTATTTTAATCCAATTACCTTGCCGTCTAACTTCCAATCGGGCGCAATGTCGACGCCAAGATGGTGTAATGCGGTTGTAGGTATATCGACAACATAGACTTGTTCTTGGATGGGGCCCCGCACTACATTGGTACCACTTGCAATGAACGGTATGGTAAGAATCTCTGGAATGTTGTGGCCGTTTGAGTGCCCAGTGCCTTTACCGCCGTGGTCCGCAGATAAAAGAATGAGCCAGTCTTCCTGTTGGTAGTTGGGCCGGGATTCTATCGCAGCAAGTAATTGAGCAATGTGACCATCGACTGCTTCGATTGCTGAAATATATGACGGGACGCTTGGGTGAAAACCTTTTCCGTGGCCCGCAGAATCACAGTTGCCGAAATAGGTAACGATCGCTCGATAGTTTTTCTCAGCAATGAGCTTGGAGGCATCTGCCGCGATGGCTTTATCCTTGGTGCCCAGATCGCTAGGCTGGTGTCCTTTGTAATCGTTATGAAAATCCGCGTGGGAAACGACATGTTCATCGATTGGTGCCCAATCCACAAAATGTGCCGTTTTGTAATTTGGAAACTGAGACTTGACCCGCGCAAAAAAGTGGGGATACTCCTGGAAATGTTTCCCTTTGAAAGAATTGTCATGGACACCGTGTTTATCGGCCCATACACCCGTCAGAAAACTCGACCAACCGGGACCGCTGATGGTATCGTTCTTCTTATAACGAGTTCCTAGGATTTGACAAGTGTAAGAGGTTGCACCCTGTTGAGATAATTTATCAAAACTTGGCGTCTTGGCCTTTTTCAACGCGTCCGGTCGAAGTCCATCTACACCGATAACTAGCACATATTTAGCGGGTGGTTCAGCGGCTCCGATAAGGGGGTGGGATAGTGCGAAGACCAAGAGTGCAAGCAGTCGATATTGCATGGAGGTGGAATCCTTTGTTCGTATTTAGACGCATGTATTTTACCACAAAACGAAATAGGAGTTAGCGCGAACTAGGTGTAATAATATTTGCTCGTCCACATCGCCTGAGATTGGACAACCCTAATCGCTAAAGATTAAATCCAACGCACTTTCGAGTTCAGCGGAATAGGGAGGTTTCAATGGGCCTTCACCCTCAGCTTCAGAATCTGGATTAGTGATAGTAATCGTCAGACTGCCAAATTGGATTAGCTCAGGAATGACCGTAGTGTTTTGGCCGTAAACGAGAACATCGTGAAGGGGCAAAATGTCGGCTGGTCCACCCCCAACCAGGCTACTGCCAGCGGCCGTAGCGAGGAAATGGGCGGTTGACACGAGTTGTTGTCCACTTCCGGTGGGTTGAATCCCCGCAAATGATCCCCATTCGTCGATGATTCCCATCTCGGTTGTGGTGCCAGATTGGCCGTTGACGAAAGGCGATACGAAAGAAGGTCCGCTAACGAGCCGCATTAAATTTGCATCGTATACCATATCGATATAAGCGGAATAGACACCGTTAGGAACCGGGCTCAGATCTTCCGCATACAAGCCTACTAAGAAAGATGAACCAGTTTCCACCGATGTGATGGGGGATCCATTGAGGTCCGTGAAACCAAAGCTAAATGCGACTTGGTGTTCGTTGAAGTTTAGATAGTTAATTATTTGAAGAGCGTCACTTGGTGTAATCCATCCATCCCGGTCTACGTCGTAGAACGGGGGAACTAGCTCACTTCGTGGGGTTGGCAATTCATAACTACCGTTACGATTGATTTCCTGGATAATTAGCAATACGTCAATTGGGGATGCAGCGTTATCGCCGTTGACATCTAACGGGAGATCATAGTTGTGCCACGGGAATGCTGGCGTTATCAAAACATCAAATGTTTCAGAAACCGTATCATTATCCGCGGTAGTCGACAGATCATTGTCCAAGCCGCCATCGGTAACCGTTATGGTAAACGTAGCGGTTCCGTTAGTTTCAGTCGTTGGCGTGAGGTGAATGGTACCCGTTGAATTGGCAGAGAGGTAATCCAGAGTGACGTTTGAGAATAAATTGGTATTATCGTTTGTGATCGTGACGGCCAGCGGTTGCGTTTCGCTAGGTCCTGCTGTGATACCACTCAAACCTACAGTAAATGTGGCAGAATCTTCTGCAACCGTAACGTCCGCGATGGGATCAATGGTCGGCGGATCATTGATTGCGGTGACTTCGACGTCAAATGACTCGCTTGTTATTGCGTTGTCCTCAGTCGTGGCAAGATTGGCATCCAAACCTCCGTCAGTGACGGTGACGGTGATTGTTGCTGTGCCACTTGAATTGGGAACTGGTGTGAATTCAACAGTGCCCGTTGAATCCGGAGACGCATAACTCAGAATGGGCTGTCCTATAAGGTCCGTGTTATTGCTCGACACGGCAACCGCTAGCGGTTGTGACTCGCTTCCGCCGGCAGATATTCCCGAGAGCGGAACCGTTTGCCGTGCAGCGTCTTGGCTAATAGAGAGGTCTTCTAATGCGTTTATAGTTGGAGCGTCATTTACTGGGGTGACGATGATCTGAAAATCGGTTGTTTTGGTAGCATTGTCATTAGTTGTGCTAAGGTTACCATCGAGACCGCCGTCAGTCACTTGGACTGTAACCGTTACTATCCCAGATTGATCAGCAAGCGGGGTGTAAGTAATGTGACCGGTGGGTTGGCCGGAAGCATAAGTGACCAGTGGATCCGTAATCAATGTAGGGTTGTTGTTGCTGGTTGTGATTTGCAGTGGCTGTGTTTCGTTGGGGCCGGCAGAAATTCCTGTTAGCGATATTTGTTGTGTGGGACCATCCTCAAATGTCGGGACGTCCGAAATCGAGTCGATGGTCGGAGCTGCATTGGTATCGTTGATTGTTACGACGAACGTGGTTGATGTTATTGCGTTATCACCGGACGTTTGAAGATCACCGTCGAGGCCCGCATCGATTACATTTAGGGTGATAGTTGTTTGACCATCAGTGTCCGCAACCGGTTGAAACGTGATAGTTCCAGTCGCATTGTCCGATGTGTAATTAACTACCGGATTGACCATTAGAGACGTATTACTACTTGATGCGGTGAGTCGCAGTTCTTGGGATTCACCCCCTCCAGCAGATATTCCCGATAACTGGACGACTTGTTGTGTAGCGTTTACGACAAGGTCCAGATTATCAAACCCGTTGATGGTTGGATTGTCATTGACGGAACTCACAGCCACATCAAAGGTAGTGGCGAAGGTGCCGTTATCAGCGGCCGTGGCGAGATTTTCATCGAGACCACCATCGGTGACGGTTACCGTAATCGTTGCCGTACCAAACTTGTCCGTTAGAGGCGTGAAACTTAGTGAGCCGTTGTCGCTAGCCGAATTATAGGTAACAACAGGGTTTGGAAACAGCGTTGGATTGTTACTCGTTGCCGAGACTGCCAGGGGTTGTGATTCTGACGCGCCTGCAGTGATGCCCGCGAGGTTGATCACCTGCATGGACGCATCTTCAAGTAGCTGAAGGTCAGCAAGTGCGTCAATGGTTGGGGGGTCATTGAATGGGTTGACGGTGACGTTGAAGGTAATTTGTGTGGTTGAGTTGTCGCCGTTTGTCGCGATGTCACCATCAAGCCCAGCGTCGGTGACGGAAACGGTAATGGTTGTATTGCCGGATTGTGATGCAAGTGGCGAAAATGTTATTGAACCGGTAGTATTATCTGAGGCATAAGTTACCACTGGGTTGGCCATTAGCTCAGCGTTGCTGCTTGTGGCTGTTATCTTGAGCTCCTGCGATTCGCCACCCCCGGCGGAAATTCCGGCGATCTGGATGACCTGTGCCGCAGCATTTTCGTCTAGTTGGATATCTGGGAGTGAGTTGATGGTTGGATTGTCATTAACGGGGCTTACAACGACATCAAAATCAGTTGCGACAGTTCCATTATCACTTGCTGTGGAAAGGTTTCCATCGAACCCACCATCGGTGACGGTAACCGTGATAGTCGCTTCGCCAAACTGATCTGTCAGAGGTGTGAAACTGAGTGACCCGGTATCGTTAGCTGAAGTATAGGCGACGTCAGGGGTTGGAATGATTGTTGGGTTGCTACTCGTTACCGAGACGGCCAGCGGCTGAGATTCTGATGCACCGGCAGTGATGCCGGTTAGATTAATTACGTGTGTGGCTGCGTCTTCGAGTAAATCTAGATCCGTAACTGCGTCGATAGTAGGGGGATTATTAACAGCGTTGACGCGGACATTGAACGTCACGACGGTTGTCGCATTATCGCCGCCAGTCTCGATATCACCATCCAGCCCTGCATCGATTACATTCAGTGTAATAGTTGTTTGGCCGCTAGTGTCTGCAACCGGTTGAAATGTAAGGGTACCCGTGGGGTTGTCCGAGGTGTAATTAACGATTGGGTCAGCTATTAAGGCAGTACTGCTGCTTATGGCGGTAACAACTATATCTTGCGTTTCTCCGCCCCCGGCCGAGATTCCTGCAAGCGGAATGACTTGTTGCGCCGCGTTCTCTATAAGTTCAATGTCAGCAATTGAATCGATCGTTGGTTTGTCATTTACGGCAATCACGTTGACGTCAAAAACCGTAGAGACAGTTGCGTTATCTTCTAACGTGGCTAGGTTGCCATCGAGTCCGCCATCGGTGACACTTACCGTGATGGATGCCACGCCAGTTTGGTTCAACAGGGGCGTGAATTTAAGTGTCCCCGTGGTGTCGTCGGAAGTATAGGTAATAGTCGGTATGCCCGTGAGATTGGTATTGTCACTGGAAACGGCTACAGCCAGGGGTTGGACCTCGGGCCCGCCGGCGGAGATACCGGCGAGGTTGATCTGTGTTTCCAGGCTGTCCTCAACGATAGTCGTATTGGATATAGCATCGATTGTTGGCGCAAAGGTGTCAGTGACTTCCCAGCCAAGGTCGTCGAGTGCCGCCCAGTCGAGAGCACTAAACTGCTTCCTAGTTCCAACCGTTAAATTTGGGGCCATCGCCGCTTCTTGCACTGCCCCGGTATTGACTAAGGTGCTTGAATGCCCGTCCTTCCAGTGGCTTGAACCACTTGTCAGTGGAACGTTCCCACCATTGGCTGCGACAGATATGGAGCCGGTAAACTGATTTGACCCATCGACAAGGTTATTCCATGATTCAGCGGTCCCCACTCCAAGCACGTGCGCAATTTCGTGCAGGGCCACGCTATAGAAATCGTTTTCACCAGGGGATGGTTGGTCATCTCCAAAATTCCAGATTTGCGAGCTATCGAAAGTAATATGGCCACCCCAAGGCGCATAGTCGGTCGTGTTGCTTGGAACGTCAGAATCAATGCCGGTTTGTCCGCGACTGTATATATTGTCTAAGAACGCTGATGACCCTGTTGCCTGAAATCCGCCGGGACCCCCAACGCCGAGGCTGCCGATGTTTCTCGCTCCGGCGAAGATGATAATGCTATCAAGCGGAATCGCTAGGTTGTGCAGTTGGTGACTGGCGCCGGTTCCAGGATGTGTGATGGTGGCATCCCAGCTATTACCTCCAGATGGTGTAATCGCAGCGAGTTCGTCCATAATGCGACTTTCGAGCACGGTGGCGGCGCGTTGCAAGGTGTCTTTGCGGGATTGGTCGCTGAAAAAGTTGTTGGTGTCGAGTGAGTAGTCAAGGATGATGGATAGCCCATCGCCAGCAAGTACGATTCTAGGTTCGAGTTGTTCGATACCACGTAAAAACAAGCGGCGTTTTCGCCGCTGTGTCATTCGACGTGGTGAAAACAGTTTACGAAACATTTGTGTACCAGATTGAAGGAGTGCGTTGGGGAATTAGAATCGAGAATAGGTTATACTTCATACTATGCATAACATGAAAAATTGTCAGGTAATAAGTCTTTGTTTTTATTAATGAAATACACCGTTTGTACTGCGTTTCACGGCATTTTCGGAATCTAAGGACTTTTTTATTCAAATTTTACGAGATATAGAGAGGTACCCGTGGTTGTGACTAGGGAATCAACAAAATTGAAACGATCGACCTTCGTGATAGTGTTGACAGGATTATTGGTGCTGGGAGCGAATGTCAGTGTTGTGCGGGGACAATCAGGATTGATTGCACACTGGGAATTAAGCCAAAATGGCAACGATAATTCCGGCAACGGGCATCATCTGGTTAACCATAATGTTAAATTCTCCCAAGAGAATAGCGCACAGTTCAACGGTGTGGACAGTTGGTTGGAACTGCCAATCGATTCCGTCCCAGATCTCTGGAAAAATGGAATTACAATTTCGGCGTGGATAAACACCCAACAGCAGCTACAAGATGTAATCGGCGACGTTCTGTCGTGTTACAACTTGACGACTCGTACCGGTATTAATCTATCAATTATGAATTATGCCGGAATTACAAATTCCCAGTCCAATCATCGAAATGTATTTTTTGGAATGGATGATGGAAGCAAAATAGCGGCGTGGACGTCCTGTGGTCGTCCCGGTAATAGCCAATACGTTAGGTCGCTTACCGTTTTTGACGGGGACCTGTATGCTTCGACTTGGGAACCTGATGTTTCTGATCGTGGGCATGTCTACCGTTATGCTGGCGATCAGAAATGGATAGACTGCGGGGCCCCTAGCAAGGCAAATTGCATTGCAGCTATGGCGGTATATAACGGGCATCTATATGTGGGCTCGGAATTATACAGTGGAGGTGGTTCATCGCTGCCACTGTCGGAAAACGAAAATCATGGGGGGACCGTGTATCGATATGAGGGAGGGAGCAAGTGGAGCAGCATGGGGCGCATAGCGGATGTTCGGGCCATTAGTGCTTTAACCGAGTTCGACGGAAAGTTGTACGCAGGCACTGGTTCGACAGGCTCTTGGCGCGACACCCCAAGAACGCGTGGTATGTATCGCTTTGACGGGCCAAACTCGTGGGTGGATTGTGGTTGTCCGGACCTACGAGTGGTCCATTTAGGCGTACACAATGGGCACCTATATGGTCTGAGTTATGATGACGGAGGTTTCTTTGAATACATGGGTGGAAAGAATTGGAATCGGCTCGGACCGATCCCAAAGACGACTCAAGCATATTCGATGGTGGTCTATGAAGGTGCCGTACACGTTGGCACTTGGCCCACCGGATCTGTATACCGTCTCGATGGTTCACAGCAGTGGTCCTTCCAGGGACGGTTGGGAGAGGAAAAGGAAGTTATGGGTATTTCGGTGTACAACGGCCAGTTGTTTGCGGGTACCCTACCCTTTGCAGATGTTTACCGATACCAGGGCGGAACACGCTGGACGACAACGGGCCGATTGGATAACACTCCGGACGTTAAATATCGGAGAGCTTGGTCCATGGCTGTGTTTGATGGCAAATTGTTTTGTGGCGTATTACCCTCAGGGCAAGTTCTGTCACTGGAAGTTGGCAAGAGCGTCACTCATGATCGAGCATTGCCTAGCGGGTGGCAACATTTGACTGCGGTCAGGCGAGATTCTCAATTGCAGTTGTTTATCAACGGGAAGATGGTTTCCACCAGCAGTGAATTTGATAAATCGCGTTTCAAGAAACCGAGTGGTACTGCCTTACGGATTGGTTTTGGTCAACACGATTATTTTAATGGCCACATGAAGGATGTGCGGATCTATGATAGAGCGTTAGATGTGCGAGAAATACGGCGTATCGCCAAAACGAAGTAGTATTCCTGAAGTGGTGAAGCACATCATGCAATAATGTCACGTATCACATGTCCTGAGACATCTGTCAATCTGAAATCTCGACCAGCATGGTGGTAGGTGAGTCTTTCGTGATCGAAACCCATTAGGTGCAGCATTGTGGCATGTAGGTCGTGGACGTGCGTTCGTTTCTCAATCGCACGGTACCCGAATTCATCGGTGTTACCGTAGGAATATCCACCTTTGACTCCGCCACCGGCGAGCCAAATTGTGAAACCGTGGTGATTGTGATCGCGTCCCGTTGGATTGCCGCCGCCAATTGGGATCTCTACTGCGGGTGTTCGACCGAATTCGCCTCCACATATGACTAACGTTTCTTGCAGCAAACCTCGCTGCTCGAGATCAGTCAATAATGCAGCGATTGGCTGATCCGCTTGTTGGCCTAAACTACGCATCGCCGAGTCTAGTCCACCATGCGTGTCCCACGGCTGCACATCACCGTGGAAACACTGTACAACTCTCACTCCTCTTTCGATTAATCGCCGAGCAATTAACAATTGCCGGCCATGTACAGACTCGGCATTATAAAGATCTTGAGTGACTTGGCTCTCACTAGAAATGTCAAACGCATCGGTCGCCTCCATCTGCATTCGATAAGCGAGTTCAAAGGACTGTATGCGTGCTTCCAGATTTGGATCGCCTAGGCGAAGTTGTTTGTGCGCTGAATTGAGGGCACTTAATAAGTCAAGTTGCCGCCGTTGTTGTGTTTTGTTTAACCGTGGATTGTTGATGTTAGCAATTAGCTCTTCAATACTAGTTTTACGAGTGTCGAGATAAGTGCCTTGGAAGATTCCAGGCAGGAAAGCGCTTCGCCAATTTGAGGAATCAGCAACGGGTAATCCAGGGCACATCGCAACGTACCCGGGAAGATTTTGGTTTTCCGTACCAAGTCCGTATGTTAGCCATGACCCATAACTTGGTCGCGATTGACGTTCGTCACCGGTGTTCATCAGACGCATGCTCTGTTCATGATTAGGCGTGTTCGCGTACATCGACTTGATAACGCAAATCTTATCAGCATGAGCGGATGCGGTTTTATCAAATATTTCGCTGCACCATAATCCACTATCGCCGTATTGCTTGAACCGAAAGGGAGACGCTAACGCCACACCGGTTTCTCGCTCTGTGGCAAGGTTGCGAAATGGCAGGGATTGGCCACCGCGTTTGTTAAGTTCCGGTTTGTAATCCCATGTGTCGACCTGGGATGGTCCGCCATTGAGATATATGTGGATAATGTGTTTTGCGCCGGCCCGAAAATGAGGACTTCTAAGGGCGAGTGGATTTTTGTCCGCTTGTAGCAACGACGGGAGTGCGGTTAATCCGAGGCCGGTGCCTAGCGACTGCAGCATTTGTCGGCGCGTCGAGTGAGGTGTGATTACTTTTTGAAAGTTCATATTAGATGCCGCATTGTCGTAACAGGCGTTGTATTAGTCGATAAACCACAGTTCGTTGGAAATCAATAAAACTTGGGCGTAGTCAGTCCAAGAATTTGCTTGTAGGAATACAGTGCCGAGTTGTATTTCCTCAGGCGTAGGGGTTCGTCCAAAAGCCAGGTTATATAGCTGGCCAATTTTGGGTGGTGTGGTCTTTGCTGTCAATTGGTTCGTCAGTGATTGGGCCATTGCAGTTACGAATTTACTATTGAGGGCAAATAGCGCTTGTTGGGGTACTGTAGTTGTAACTCGCCGAGCGGTTGACGTATCAGCACTGGCTGCATCAAATATTTGCACAATGTTTGGTAGGTTTTGACTTTCCACAAAAGCATAAACAGTGCGTCGGTAATTGGATTCGTCAGTAATGAGCGGTGGTCTTCCGTACATAGTCACGTCCAATTGCCCTGAGATGCTTAAAAGAGTGTCGCGCATTTGCTCAAGATCCAATCGTCGACGATTCGCACGCCACAATAGCGAATTATCTGGATCAACGCTGGACTGCTCGATCAACTTCCTATCAGCCGGAACAATGGATGATAAGCGATACGTGCTGGATGACATGATAAATCGATGCAGTGCTTTAGTTCGGAATCCAGAGTTAATAAACCGAATTGCTAGCAAATCAAGCAGTTCATGATGAATTGGGCGTTGTGTATTAAGGCCAAAGTCACTCGGGTTTTCGACAAGAGGATTACCAAAATGATGCATCCAAACGCGATTGACCCAAACACGCGCCGTTAAGGGATTCTGGGGATCTGCGATGGCATTGGCCAACTCCAGTCTACCGCTTGAACCAGTATACGGGACTCGTTTTGGCCCAGACAGTATTTTAAGGAATTGCCGGGGAACTGAATTTCCGGGATAGGCAGCATCACCTCTTTGAAAGATGACGGGTTCGCAGAAAATCGGTTTATCCACCATTATCATTGCTCGATCTGCCGCCGTACTGTCTTTCACGGCTATCCCATCCAGTTCATTTACTAATCCACGAAAGGCATCCTTATCTTGACGCGCTAAATAATGATAAACATCACGTTCGGAAAACCAACACGGACTTTCCCTAGATAATAACAATTGGGCGAGCGGATCGTCCTCGAGTGACGGTAGATCGTCAATTTGTTTCTCCAGCGTAAGCAGCTGCTTGTCGAGAGCCGCGATCTTTACGGCTATACTATTTAAAAAGGGTTCGTCGGGGTCGATTTCGAAGCGAGCGTCACCAAGAATTGCTTGGTCATGAGAGATTCCATCGAGACCTTGGGTAACCAGAAATGTTAGAAACTGCGAGGATGGATTCAATTCTAGTCGAATTGGAATCCCTGCTTGTTGCGCTTTGATACCGATGTGTTGTGAGACTTGTTGACCATCAACGTAGATAGTCACATCAAGGGTACTTTTCCCTTTTTCGCCAACATGTCCAATAACGGTCTTAAATGTCATTTTCTGAAAGCTGTGAAACTCGCGTAAGGGGGCGAGATCGAAAGTGATGCCCTTGTTGGCATGCAGCGCGACGCACCAATGTGGTGCTACACTGTAGTTGATAGCGTCAATTGTCGTCGAGGAATAACCGGAAGGAGGCCCTGAACGAACGTAATCCCAGCTTCCGGAGAGGTTGGTTGGCACGCCGTCGATGGTTAGTCCAGTTGAAGTAATGACCTGTTTGTCCAATTTCTGGGGCACAAACACCCCATCTACATATTTGTTTTTTGATTGGGAGAAAACATCGGGATTTTCAACTTCAACAAACCCGGTTGAACCTTTGACGATGCCGCCCGTTGAAGGGTGAATCCCCAAATCTGAATCCCCTATCCCCAATCCGTCACCGCCCGTGATTATATCCGAGAGATTGAGTGATTGTTTTCCAAGTAATTTCCGGGTCTCCAATAAAGACGTTAACTCATCACGCAAAATACGTGGCTTTTCATAAATGCTGGTTAACAGATCGCCATAGACGGTGGCGACGTCACGCGGTGTTTGAGGGGTTGCGGCAACGAGCGCTGCGATTAAACGGTCGTCAACACCTTGATCTCGCCAATGTTGTGGACGCAGGACGGGTTCTTTCATCAAGTCGTACCATGGACCGAACACAGGATCTGCGCTGAAGTTATGTTGCGCTATATATTGCCGCCAGGCGTATGTGATACTTGGCCGCGGTTGATCGGGTGTTAACGACAGAAAGAATATCGTGGTTTCTGCATTATCCGGTTCAGTCGTAGCCACCTTAATGAAATGTTGGGACGTGCGACCACGAACTTCCGCCAGTGTTCGATGATATAAGAAGGACTGCCGGTCATCGATCTGCTGAAGTTTCTGTTGATATTTTTCTTCGAACGATGCACTAGTCGGGGTGACGTCCGCAATGCGGGGACGCATGATAGGTTCTTCGCTACTAGCAAAAATGCCATACATCGAATAATAATCTGCTGTCGGGATTGGATCAAATTTATGATCATGGCAACGCGCACAGGCCGTGGTAAGTCCTAGAAATCCCCGGCTGATGACATCGATCTGATCATCAATGACATCATGGATATTTGCGTCAAATAACCTACCTAGAGTAAGTAACCCCATGGCTGCAAGGTCTGGGGAATGGGCCGGTAGGTCTAATTGGTCGGCCGCCAATTGTTCGCGGATAAATTGATTTAATGGCTTATCTTGATTGAAAGCTCGGATGACATAATCCCGATAGGTGTAGGCAAAAGGCCGAATACGTGCATCGCCGTACATTAGCACACCATCTTTGGCATCCGAATAGCGCGCGACATCGAGCCAGTGTCGTCCCCAGCGTTCGCCGTAACGAGGCGAATCAAGTAATTCAGACACGAGTTGGTGTATCTCGTTTGCTGGTGTTTTAAGTTGTTCGGCGGTGGGTGGTAGCCCATGTAAGTCGTAGGTCATGCGGCGTATGAGGACTCGTGTGGTTGCGGGACCCAATGGGATGATCTTCGCTTGTCGTTGTTGGCGGGAAACTAGCTCATCGATAGGGTGCAGTTGGGTTCGTAGTTTCGGGGCCGCAAGTGGTTGAAAGGCCCAGTGCGTTTTGGCGGCAAGGTCAATGGCTGTTTCGGTTGGTTTGCCTTCGCGAGGATCAAAAGCGCCTGATCGAACCCAGTGCTTGAGAACCTCGATTTGTGAATTTGTTAACGGGTTACCCGCATCTGCAGGAGGCATCAACTGGATATTGTTAGCATGCGTTATCGCACGAATGAGTAGGCTCGCACTTGGGTTGTGAGGAATTATAGCGGGGCCACTCTTGCCCCCTTTTTGCCAACCGACCTTAGTGTCGAGTCGGAGATTGGCTTCTGCTAAATCATCGCCGTGGCAATCATAGCAATGATTGATTAGTAATGGACGTACCTTTTTCTCAAAAAATTCGTCGGGTTCGGCCGCGTTGGAAATAGAAGATGTTAGTGCCACGCCTAATAGGATTGGTAAGAATAATCCTATGTGACGGATATCGTGGTGGACGGTAAAAATCATTTGACGGACATGGTAGGAACTTGTGGTGGGCTTGTGCGTGCGAATGTGATTATAACGCCTGACAATGGCACAAGCAACTTTTGGCACTGGTGGGGTCGTGGGCGCACTCCTCGTGTATTGTGTTAAGTGTAATGACCGTAGGTCGCAGGGTTGTTCCGCCGTAGGGGCATTAGTTAGGTGTTGAGGCCGGCAAATTTTGGGGTTATGCGCACGAGGAGTTGAAATGATGTACATTGTTTAGATGTTTATTAAACAAATATGGGACGTATTGGAATCCGATCGGCGTTTGATTGTGCTATCGGTGTTTTCTGGATTGTTGTTTACCGGCTTGGGGATCTTGCCGCCTCTGCTAGTACGGGAAATGCTCTTGTGGCTGCAGCCGGGAACGCAGCCGGGAAATTTTGCGGTGCTAGCGTTACTTGCCGCGAGTGTATACGCTGCTCGGGGTGCAATGCGGTATTGTTATGGACTGGCCTCCCATATTGCAGCCTACAATACTCTGCACCGCCTCACCAACCGCGTGTACGCGCATTTACAAACGATGTCGCCCTCATATTTGAATCGTCGACATTCAGGCAACTTGGTAGCGCGTAGTATTGGTGATGTGGATGCGATAGAGGATTTCATTGCTCACGGAATCCCCGAGACCGTTTTGGCGATCGTGATTCCCACTACGATGAGCATCGTGTTGTTGGTTATTAATTGGCAGTTGGCGCTTGTCGCCTTGCTTCCGTTGCCCTTTCTCGCGATCGTGATGTATATTCTTCGCAAACGGACACGCAACTATTGGGGACATGTGCGGAAACAATTCGCGACCGTCTCGGCATTGATGAGCGATTTCCTTAATGGCATCAAGGTTATCCAAACTTTTCAAGCGTACCAAGTGACGTCAGCTCGCCTTAAGTTTCAAAGTAAAGACTATCGAGACAAGATTGTGCACGCCAACAAGTGGTCGTTAGTACCTGCTGGAGTAGTAGAAGTGTTCAGTGGCGCGGGAATTGTCTGTGTTATTTATGCCGGTTCGTGGATGGTGGCGGCAGGGCCTGACACTGAGTTGGAGGTGTCAATCCCCGACTTAGTCGTGTTCCTAATGTATCTCGGCCAAATTTTCCTGCCCTTCTTACGGCTCGCGACGATGACGGACCATATTCAGAAAGCGGCGGCTAGTGCAGCACGAGTATTTGAACTGCTAGAAGCCAAGCCCGATATTGTGGACGCGATGGATGCACGAACACCCCCTGATCCTAGTTATGATATCCACTTTGATGACGTGGAATTTTCTTATCAGGCGGGTGAGCCAGTGCTCGCTGGCGCGACTTTTAGTATTGCACAAAACGAAATTGTTGCCCTCGTTGGCGAAACCGGTGTTGGTAAATCAACCGCCTGTCAATTACTGGTCCGTTTTCACGATATAACGCAAGGCGCCGTTCGCGTGGGTGGAGTGGACGTGCGTGAGCTACCGCTTGACTATCTTCGCCGGCACATTGCGATGGTACCGCAAGAGATGTTCTTGTTTGAGGGGAGTATTCGTGAAAACTTGTTGATCGGTAAAGAAGATGCCACAGAAACGGAGCTGCTAGAAGCTATTAAGCAAGCGGATGCGACTGAATTCGTGGAGTCTTTGGTTGACGGGCTCGACACAATAGGGGGTGAACGCGGAGTGCGTTTATCGGGCGGACAAAAGCAGCGAGTCGGAATTGCACGGGCGTTGCTTAAAGATGCTCCGATTTTGGTTTTGGATGAAGCGACGAGTGCGGTAGATGTAGAAACTGAGTCGGCAATACGCCGAGCGATCCAACGAGCAGCGAAAGGTCGTACTGTGTTGATTGTAGCGCACCGGTTGGCGACTATAAAAACGGCCAGTCGTATTGTTGTTTTAGACAAAGGAAAAGTCGTCGAGCAGGGAACGTTTGCAGAGCTCGTGGAAAAGAAAGGTGTGTTTTGTCGAATTTACCAAGTCTAGTTATTCGTCGCTAACTTTGTGGCGTAGGTTGATATGAAAATTAATGGCAAGGAGAGAATCGATGGCATCGGATGGTAAAAGCCCAGGTTTCACGCGTTACGCGATTGTTGCGGTGTGTATGCTCATGGGCATATTGTTGTATATTGATCGGCTCTCTTTTTCCGTTGCTGAGCCCTATATCCGACAAGACCTCGGGCTGACTAAAATCCAAACGGGTTACTGCATCAGCGCGTTTTTCTGGTTTTATGCGTTAGGGCAAATGCCCGCCGGTTGGTTAACGGATCGTTTTGGACCGAGACTTATGTTGCCAATGTACATCTTAGTTTGGTCGTTTTTCACGGCAATGATTGGCATGGTGACGGGCTTGGCTATGTTGATGGCGATGCGGGGCGCCTTTGGATTAGGCCAGGCCGGCGCATTTCCGACGGGGTCGAACGTGATCGGTCGATGGATACCCGCGGCCGGACGTGGTGGCGCGAGTAGCTTGGTTGCACTTGGTGGTCGAATCGGTGGCGCTGTGATGCCGTTGCTAACAGCATTCTTATTAGTAAATCTAGTTCCTGGAGATAAGGAATATACTTATCAAGCCGAACAAATGTTGGATCCGGTCGCAATTGTTGGCAAACTTTATCCTCGAGCAATTGGGAATGCAATTGCGACGAATTCAGTGGACGACGTTAGTGCAATGGTAGAGAGTTTGCCTAAACACTTGGAGTACGTGAAGGACAACATGCCTAGTTCGCTTGTAGAGATGAGCTTACGGGTGTCGGATGATGAATATGCAATAAGTTCGGAAGACCAGAGAGTATTGGCGCAAGGTTTTAATGGGATCATCAATAACGCGCAGTTTTACAATCCTGAGGCATTTGCAAGTATGAAAAGTTTGAATCGGTATTGTTCACAATGCATTGCTCGCTTGGAAGAAGGGGAAGTATTGACGACGGACGAAACTCGTCAGTTCAATCGTTTTATATTGGAATCTATCTATTCCATAGAAATTGAAGGCGTTTATGTCTCAAGCTGGCGTTACGTGTTGTATATCTACGGAGCGTTTGGAATAGCAGTCGCTCTTATCGTTTGGCTTGTCATGCGTGATTCGCCAAGGGAACATCCATGGTGTAATGAGGCGGAGCAGAAACTTATTCAGGGTACAGTCGTTGAAAATACCAAGACTGAGCCCTTTCCATTTAAGGAGATTATAGCTTGCCCTAGCATGTGGTATTCGGCAATGAGTCAGTTCTTTATCAACGTAGCTTGGCTGTTTATTGTGACATGGTTTGTGGCGTTTTTGATGGAAGAACATAACTTGTCGATCATGGAACGTAGTCTGGCTATGACAATTCCGATTAGCGTGGGTTTCTTTGGAATGCTTCTTGGCGGGCTCTTTACTGATTTCATGGCAAGAGGGGGGCGTAACTTACGACGTGCGCGAGCACTTCCCTGGGGTGGTGGTGCGTTGTTCGCCGCGGTTGCCTTCGCAGTTTGTCCATTATTAGATAATCCTTGGTCGATTACCGCTATGATGGCCGTCGTCGCTTTTAGTGTGGATTTCGCGGTGCCCTCGGTCTGGGCGTTCACTCAAGACGTTGGTGGTAAATATGTGGGATCCGTATTGGGATTTGGTAATATGTTTGGTAACTTTGGCGCTGCCGTTTCTGGGCCACTGCTGGCCTATATTTCCATGGAATATAGTTGGAATTTCATGTTTCTCGTATGCGCCGGTGTACTTTGTGTATCGTCAGGCGCTGGTTTCTTAGTGGATGCAAGTCGACCACTAGTTCCGCGCTAGAGGTTTTGACACAGACAACTTGCGAGATTAGAAGTGTAAAGGCAAAAACTTTCGGTTTTACGTAGCTAGAACAAAAATGAAAAAAAACCTTCAATTGCTCACAGATGCGGTTTTTTTTGATATATTCACATAAGAGGCGGTTCTGTAACCTTGCATGGTTGCAGACCAATCAGTAACAGTTTATAGAGACTCAAGGATGCAAGTTTGAGTCGAAGTGCACGTCTTTGAGGAATTAATAATGGCGAAGAATATTTATGTAGGCAACCTTAGTTACAGTGTGGGGAATGGTGATCTCGAATCTCTATTTTCACAGTTTGGTGATGTATCCAGAGCGCAAGTTATCCAACACCGCGATACTGGTCGCAGCAAAGGATTTGGATTTGTCGAAATGGACGATGAAGATTCGGCCGAAAAAGCTATCGAAGAGCTCAACGGTTCCGAATTCGAAGGTCGAAATTTGACGGTCAACGAAGCTCGTCCTCGAGAAGATCGCCCGTCACGCGGCGGCGGCGGAGGAGGAGGAGGCTATGACGGCGGCGGCGGTGGTGGTGGTTACGACGGCGGCAGTAGTGGTGGCGGCGGCGGTGGCGGTCGCGGAGGCTGGTAGAGCCAGTCAATCTAAACAATCTTGAAACACGCGGGCGGGGTTACTTGCCTGCGTGTTTTTTTCACTCGCATTTGCCAAACATTGGCTGAAAGTCACATTTATGGCCAAACGAATTGATTGGTATTTTCACAGGCCTAACTGAACGACTTGTACAAAATCGCAAGAGTTTCTTGTACAAGCCAGACTAACACCAGTGTTAGTCGAGAACGCGCGCAAGATCTCCTTTGGTGCTGGGGAACTAAGAAATGTCGTTGGCACGGCCACGATGGTCTATGCAGCACGCGGAAAAAAAATTGTAAGTTTTGATCTCACTCAAGACTCTGTGGTCTTGGATGATGCTGGAAAATATTTGCTGGGGCCAACGGGCAATTTGCGGGCGCCAGCGCTGCGATTCGGAAGTATTTTCGTTGTTGGTTTTAACGAAGAACTGTATACGCAACTATTGCGCCAATAACTCGTAAAAGGTCTCGACGAAGAATGTCGATACTCCTTTAGAGCACGATAGTACTTGGGAGTCATGTTTTGTTGCAGATAGTTCAGATTCTGGGTCAGATATCACATTTGCTAGTTATAGCTATAGCTGCAGCTGGGCCGTTACTGTGTATAGCACTCAATGCGAAACAAATTAACCGCAAGGATTCCTCAGAACGGGGCGCGTATTGGGCTTTAGGTACGACACTTAGTCGGCACGCAAATATTGCATTAATCGTTGGATCCGTTCTTGGATTGTTGATAGCCGCACTCGTATGGAATGATGATTTTCACCAGCGTTGCCATATTCTGAAAACGCGCTTTTTGTATGCGGGCATAGAGTGGTTATTTTCTTGCGTGTTGTTATTGATCAGCCATTGTTGGTGGTCAAGACGGCCCGATGGCTTCAAGCCTTTCTTGGTTCGATCGCTTTTGATTGTCTTGGCATCTACGAACTTGTTGTACCATTTTCCGATTATCTTCATGTTGGTAAATGAGATACCTATGAATGTGGTCGTCGAACTTGAGTCCTCTGGATCCGAATTGAGTCGACATCAGTTTTATGAATATGCTTTTTCCAGTAGTATGCTTGCGCGGTGGCTACACATTGTTGTCAGTATGCTGATGCTATCTTTTGCCTATGTTAGCGTGATAGCCTTGCGTTTCGCTCGCGAAACAAGCGACGTAGCACGTGAAGCAGCGGTTCGAACAGTTCGTTGGTCTGCTCGCAGTGTACTTATCCTACTTTTTTCCCAAATTGGTTTTGGGCTAATGGCGCTGATGACGATGAATGATTCGCAATCGATTATGGGTGGAGATGTGATGGTAACTGGTTTATTTGGTGGGAGCATGTGTTTGCTGCTTGTGCAAATGCAGCAGTGGAGCTCGCTGTTGTCAGACAAAATTGATCCACTGGCTGTGGCTCGAGCGATAACCACTTTGATTGCCCTGTTTAGTTGCATGACCGCCGTATCAATGTTGAGTTAGATAGAGAGACATTTCAAAGCGATGAAGAGGAGTGGGTGATGGGAAGAATCGACTTGCGAGACGCGAGCGGAACATGCAATGCGAGTGTTCTGCCGGAATTTGGCTTCAATCTGTTCCGACTCACTGTCGATGGCAATGAAGTGCTTTGGGCCCATGCAGATGTCGAAAAAGGAACGACCCGCCCGTCTGGTTCGGGTCTTCCGATATTGTTTCCCTTTCCGGGACGGTTGTCTGCGAGGACCTTTAGATGGAACAATCGCGATTATACATTACAGAGCGATGACGGATTGGGTCACGCAATTCATGGGTTTGTGTTGGACCGAGCGTGGCGTGTGGTTAACCGACAGGCGTCAGAAGTAACGGGTGAATTCCAGCCTTCGCTTGACGCACCTGAATTGATTGGACAGTGGCCAAGTGATTTTCGTATACGTTGTCGATATCGCTTGCAGGCAGGCGGGCTTTATGCGAGTTATCATGTTGAAAACATGGGCGATGAATGCCTGCCCTGCGGTTTGGGAACACATGCTTATTTTTGCATACCTAGTGATATCGCGGCGGTTAAAAAGTGTTTGTTACAGTTCTCAGCGAAGTCCCATTGGCAACTTGACAATATGTTGACAGTAGGAAAGGGGGCGCAGCTGCGGGATAATGGCCGATATGACCTTTTCCGAACGGGGATTTCGCTTCAGGGGTTGCAACTCGATGATGTCTTTAGTGATATCGACGTTGTGGACGGGCTGGCAGTCGCGTCGATTGTTGATCAATCCGCGAGGCGCAAAATGACGTTAACGTGGGATGAGTCCTGTGGCACATTTGTTGTCTATACGCCGCCACATGGGGAGGCAGTCTGCATCGAGCCTTGCTCAATTACTCCAGGAGGGTTCGGTTTTGCGGGTAATGATGCCGGACTGCAAGTGCTAGCGCCAGGAGAGCATTTCGAACATCGACTGTCGATCGTGTTGGACCATTAATCGCTGGAAATAACTAGCTATGTACAGTCGACTACGTCGATAGTGATAGTCAGACACGCAAAACGGAGGCGCCGTGTCGGCACCTCCGTTTTGGAGTTTTGAATTGTCAGCTGTTAGCGCCTATTTTTCGTTGATGGAACCAGGTAGTTCTCCGGCGTCAACCCTTGACTGATAAGTTTTCCCCTTAGGGTTCTTAGCTGCCATGACTTTTGCAAAGGCAGCGTCGAATTCTTTGCTTACGGCTGCGGCTTCTTCACGAATACGCGTCGAGGTGTAGTTCTTTTTTGACAAATGCTTTGCGAGTTCTTTCCCAAAGTCGTTCTTCTGTTTCTTAGATTTTGACTCTGGCGTGGCAAAATGACAAAGATTACATTTGGCAGCTGTCGCGGCAGCGACGAAGTCGGCATTCTTGGCTTTGTCAGTGACCCGTGCTTTAAAGGCCTTAGCGAAAGCAGGTATTGCCTGAACTTCGCTGGTTGTCGCGAATAGTGCGGTAAACGTTATTAATAACAATAGTGCTAAGTTTTTCATTGATGTCTCCATTTTAAATGTTTAGCGGGATAAAGGTGGGAAGGCTACGGCTGGTTACTGCATAATTGATGATCGCAAACTACCCTAAATATTTCCGTGGTAATAATAAGCGTTTAGGTAAGTTAGTCAAGCCGTCAAAACGTTTTAACTGTCTTTAATACTAGTATGAAGTGTTACTAAGTGTCAAGTGGGGCTCAATCGGCTATTTGATCTTCACCCTCGATGTATGTCGTACCACGGTACATTATGGCGACGCCAATAAAGAGGACTCCTGCCGCAACAACGAGAGCAGCGAAAAAAAGATAATAATTAGCGCCGGGCAACCTCGATGTTCCATCGGGCAAAATTATTAGCTTGTTAACAATCAAGGTGATGGCGTTGCCTAAGGAGACGGCACCTAAATTCAGAGACATCACCAATGCTTTTGCAGATTTAGGTGCCTGTGTATAGGCAAATTCGAGCGCCGTAATTGAAATCATGATTTCAGCAGCCGTGAGAATAATGTAGGGCACGATCTGCCAGAGGACGTTAGTGTTTTGTCCTAACGTTAACGTGTACTCAATATAGGCGCTAGCGGAAAATGCGAAACCAGTGAGAAAGAAACCACAGCACATTTTTCGCAGCGGTGTCAAACGAAATACAAGGTTCATTACGGGATATAGAACGTAGGTAAACAGAGGGATAAATAGTAATACCAAAATAGGATTGACTGCCTGCATTTGTGAGGGCAAAATTTCTGTACCGAATACCATTGGATCCATTTGTTGTGCTTGCGCGACCCACCGAGACGCGGTCTGGTCAAAACAACTCCAAAAAACAGAAATTAACAAGAATACCGGTAACAGATTTCCCAGTGATTTACGACCGGACGGAGAAAAGGTTCCCGTCCAGAATTCGCGGCCCTTGGGGGGAATGTGTACAAAATGTTTTCGACCAACCCAGAACATGAACGTTGCGGTCGCCATCAAAATTCCAGGAATCCCAAAAGCAATCGCGCCCCCGTATTCCGCTTGTGTTTCTGCAAATACATAGGGAGTCAAGAGTCCTGAGGTGAAGGCACCGAGATTTATTGAAAAATAGAA
>JABHUV010000391.1 GCA_018658605.1 Planctomycetaceae bacterium
CCTACCCTCTGACCGGCCAGCGGTTCAAACGGAAAATGCCGTAGTCGATCACTCCCCATGCCCAGCGTCGCGGAGGATCTGGGCGGCGGAGGCGGGCCCTACTCGTCGTCCGGCCTGCCGGGGCTTAGTGCAGGGCTATTAATCACGGATTCAGTCATCGCAGTACCTATCATTTTTGGCTATCAGTGCGCTCGCGGATCGCTCGTACGTCATCGCTTATTCGTCTGACCAACTCGATCAAGCGACCAGTGGCCAATATGGACAACACTCCGCCTATCGTATAGCCAATCATGAAGCCTATTTCCTCAGCGCTACCACCGTTGCCTATGACGGCGATGGTGGTTATCCCTAAGCCGATCCCAACGAGTACGGCGACGGCGTAAAAACAGCCTGATAAGATCTCCCCATCACCCACATGTGACGTATTGGAATACATGTCGGTTGACGGTGCGGAGCGGCGTGCAGCGTGACTATCTTCAACTAGTTCGTGATGGTGAATATTTATCTGTACACCACACTCGCGGCACTTCACTGTTCCCTTAATCCAATAATCTAGCGAAAAGAACAGTTTTTCGACTTCAACTCCACATTTTGGGCACTTCAGTTTCATTCATCACCATCCTTTGCACAAATCTTGTCGCTTATACGCTGGACCAACTCGATCAAGCGACCAGTGGCCAATAGCCACCTACCATAGCCACCAACCCACTACCGTTTACATCGGTTGTTTTCACGTACCCAACGGCAGTGTATTTTCGTTTTTCACCTCCACCGCATATATCAACACCACTGCATATGATGGCAATTGTGATTTTCGGCCCAGGCAGTATAGAGGTAGATGGCGTCAAGCTCGCTGTTTTGGTTTTGCTACACATTCCAAATACCTCGAGATGATGTTGGCGGTAGTCGCAGGGTGTTAGCTATCGTGGATCCTGTTGGATCTCGCGTCGAGGTGGTGTACCGGTAAGTACAATCGGCCCGAACCAGAAGGAGATGCAGTTGCCCTTCTGTACATGCGTTACGGCCTCTTGTTCATTACCCATCCAGTAGGCACTCTGTTTGCATTCCTCTCAAAACCGATGAGCACTGTCAGTACCGGATAATTCTTCTCGGTCAGTTAATCATATTTAGATTCTCCCGAGCGCATGGCAAAGTAAGAGCGTGGCTTTAAATACCCGATAACAAATAAGTTTAACAAATAATAAAAAATATTGTTTAACCACTAGGCGCCAGTTTGTGGCGCGGTACGTTGTGTGCATATTACTTAATCAATGTTCAAAACAGTAAGAGAACCAATGGCAACACAAAAGCAGATGAGAGAAAAGGCGAAGATGTTTGAGAAGCAATGTTGGTATGACAATCTTCAGCCAAACGATTTGCGGAAAGTGTTCGTAAAGTCGGCACGTAAAGTATTTAGCTTGCGTGACAATTTGGCTACGGCAGAAAAAGAACTGCAAACCATTCAGTTGTTTATCGCAACAAAATTTAGAGAGGTTCGCAAAACGGATGATCTAACAAAGCCAGGTCTGACATTATGGCATTTGACTGAAGAGGAGCTTGCTCGGAAATCCAGTTACGTCAAGAGCGACGAAAAGGACAAGTTGTTTTATGAAATCTGTGAACGACTGACGGACCCAGCCAAAAAAGAAAAAAGAATACCATACATTGTCATCAAAGATATGTTGACCAACGAATACAAAATCGATTGTCACAGTATCAGCAACTTTTTTAAATCCCAACTGGCAAAGTCAGTCTTGGGTGGCGGTACAAGAAATCGGTTTGTCGATTGGGGAAAGACAAGGAAGCAGTGGAAGCAGTTTCTGCAATCCTAATGAAATTCAATGAATAGGATCATGCACTCCTATCATGTGGTTTAGAAATAGGTGGTTTAGTGCATAGCCACAATACAAAGAAAAGAGGATCTAAGATGGATGCGATTTGTAGCGCAATTAGAGTAGGAAAAGAACGGGCAGCCGAGATGCTCGGTATTGGTCCACGCAAGTTGGATATGTTGGTCGCAGAGGGCCGCGTGCCAAAATGTAAAATTGATGGAAGTGCTGGATTTTTGGTGGCAGATTTAGAGAAGTTCGCCAATGACAACCGAGTGTTTATAAAGAATTAGTTTATTAAACGGAGTTAATATTATGGCAAGTGTAAGTAAGTCTGGAAAAGGTCGTAGGTTGTGGTTGCATCATAAGGCACCCAAGCGGGTAGCTATTTATCTAGGACGGATAACCAAGCGGCAGGAACGCGAGATTCTGCGGATCGTGGAACCACTAGAGACGGCGGTAAAACTAAATATGGATCCACCTCTCGACTTATTGCGGCAGGTTGATGGCCTCCCTGAGAAGCTGCGAGAAAAATTGCGAGAGCACGGTATGCTGCAAGGCCAGTGCTCATGCTTAACAATAGGTGAGTTTGGTCGTCCGTGGGTTAAAAAACGCAGGGACACGAAGGACATAAGCGAGAAGCGTGCCAAAGATTACCTGAAAACCATTAAAATGCTTGAGGAGTATTTTGAAGCTGATACCCCACTTCGTAGCATCACAGTGGGAACTGCCAAAGCATTCAGGGCTCAGCTTGCAGCTAAGTATGCCGAGGCCACCGTTGCTTTTCGAATAAAAATGGTGAAGTGTCTGTTTAACAGCGCCGTTGAGTATGAACATATAGCG
>JABHUV010000156.1 GCA_018658605.1 Planctomycetaceae bacterium
CGGCGGGACAATGGAACCAATTGTATTTACGAATTGCGAAGAAAGACTGTGAAGTACAGCTTAATGGTGTTAGCTATTTTCATTTTAATATGAATTCAAAGGATTGGACTGAGCGGATTGCAAAAAGCAAGTTTGCGAAATATCCAGAGTTTGGGAAAACCGGCAAAGGGCATATTTGCTTACAGGACCACGGCAATATGGTGTCTTATCGAAATATCAAGATTCGCTTGCCGCGCGCTGGTGGCGCAGCACCGAAGTCGAGTGATTCAAAAATGCACTTAGAAGTTGTCGAAGCATTTCCACAAATTAAGTGGGAGGATTTTGAAGGAGCGGATGAGAACGGACGTGTGCAAGTCTTGCGTCCTGTGGAGTTGATTCATCCAGGAGATGGTACCAATCGTTTGTTTGCCGCTGATCAAAGAGGACGAATCTATGCCATTAATAACCAAGCTGACGTTAAGGAAGCGACAGTGATTCTAGATATACAGGATCGAGTGCAAGCTCACGACGCAGCCTCTAACGTAAATGAAGAGGGTTTGTTAGGGATGGCAATCCACCCGAATTTTAAACAGAACGGATATGTGTTTGTTTATTACACGTCTAATAAATCGTCGCTCAAAAATGGTCGGTTTAGCTATGTTTCTCGTTTTACTGTGGACCAAACAACGGGAACGGCCAGTGGTGATAGCGAACTGATTTTAATGAAGATCGACCAGCCATTTGCAAATCACAATGGTGGCCCAATGACTTTTGGCAATGATGGATTGTTATATATTGGTTTTGGAGATGGCGGCGGTCGTAATGACCCCGACGGCCGTGGTCAGGATTTAAGTAATCTGATGGGTACCATCCTTAGAATTGATGTCGATCATAAATCTGAAGGTAAGAATTATTCGATTCCAAAAGACAATCCTTTCTTGGGCACGAAAGGCGCTTTGCCCGAAATCTACGCCTACGGAATTCGAAACCCCTGGCGTATTGCTAATGACCCTTTGACAGGGAATATTTGGATCGCCGACGTTGGGCAAGATCAGTGGGAAGAGATTAATATTCTTCGCAAAGGTGCTAATTATGGTTGGAGTATTGCAGAAGGAAGTTACGGTTTTGGCAATGCAAAAGTCGATCCCAACGTGAAAGTGACGGACCCTGTTTGGGAATACGATCATCAAATCGGTAAGTCGGTCACTGGTGGATACGTTTACCGCGGTAAAGTGTTTCCCAAGCTGGTCGGGTGCTATTTATTCGCTGATTATACAAGCGGAAGGATTTGGGCATTGCGATATGATTCTAAAACGCAACGAGTGACTGAGAATATACAGCTGCGAGGTACCGGCAGTCCTGTCATGGCCTTTGGATTGGACGAGCAAGGTGAAGTTTATTTCACAGGCGAGTCAGTGAATGGAAAGAGTATCTTTAAATTTCGGCCGAATTAACGCGAATGATCGGTGCCCTAATCTTGTAATAGGTCCAAGATTAGGTTTTCGTATTTGGGCCCATAGTTGTAGGCTCGTTTGATATGTAAATCGAGGTCAAGTAGGTTTTTGCGATTTGGCGGAAAGAATCCTGCGCGGCGGAGATGGGGGATGCGTGACGGTGGAATGGGATAGTCGCTGCCGTGAATAATGCGACTTGTAATATTTTCGGATTCTAAACCTAGTCGTTTGCAAGCAGCGAGTCGAACGAATCCAGCCATCACGGCTGTATCTCCATACAAGTTGTCGTTGCGGTTCATCATTTCGATGAAGTGCGGGTAATAATCTTCTTGGTCAAAAAACGCACAAGTACCGCAATGTGCAGCAATGATTGTGCCGCCATGATCGAGTGCTCGTTGTAGCTTTGCGGGGTCGGTGAATTTTTGTGAAATGACTTTGCAGGAATGTTCATAACCAGTGTGGAATACTAGTACCATCCCCATATTGGCAGCATGTTTATAAAACGGATCAAAGGTCACAAGGTCGGGACTAACACCCTGAATTGCTGTATGGATTTTGACAATGCGACAACCCGCATCCCACACGCGGTCTAGCTCCTGTAAGGCATCTTGGCGAAGAGGGTTAATACTACAGCAGGGTATGATCTTGTCAGAGCGAGTTGCCAAATGTAGTACATAATCGTTGGACACAAAAAAGTGCGTCTGGGCCAGGTCGATCGTACCATCGTCACGATAAACGGCATCTTGTGCAAACAGCACGACATAGTCGAGTTGCGTTGTTTCCAGATCGCGAAGTAGTCGATTCAAAAGCTTTTCGGACATCGTATCACCTTTTTCGCGACGGATGCCTGAGAGCCGAATCAACATTTTGGTAATGAGCGACTTTTGAGTGGAAGGTGATAGAAATCCGTCAGCTGGATTTTCACCCCAGCAAATAATATGTGTGTGGGCGTCAACCGACAATGAGGAAGAATTGTTATTCATTTATTTTCCCGCAACAATTAGTGCTGATTCAATTCGGCACGTTTGCGGCGACGACGTCGGATCGTGACCTGATAAAGTGCTGCGCCAACGGTCGTGCTAAAGCACAAGTAAAATAAATATTCCGTAGGCCTAGTTATGAGTGCTCGCAACCCATGTTGGCGGCGTTCCCATTCCCATGTTAATCCCGGACGTTTTAGTGTCTCTTCAAAGAAGTTGTGATCTGGTCCGGTCGTCGATCCGTTGAAAATCATGAGCGTCGAAGTTGGTTTTTTGTGTCGATCGGTGTCGATCCAAGCAATCAATTCCAGTTGGTTGTCTGGATCGTTTTGTTGGACGGCGTCGACATAGGTTTTGACAATGTTTTGCGCTGGTAAAGTTTGGGTTCCCAAGATGGTAGTCAGATCAAATTGTAATGGATAGCCTTCACGATTTCCTTCGTAACAGCGATATAAAACCTCTGTGCACACCAATGTATTTGGACTTTCAAAATCGAAATCAAAATCATAATCTCGACCTAAATAGTAATATGCTCGAGCGACGGCAGAGGCAATTTGTTCATCGGACAGTAAAATTGGACGGAGAGCACACACCGACGTTGCCTCACCAGCTGAATGTTCGATTGTGTTAAGGATGACGCCTTCACTGACCGCTTCGATAACATGATGACGTTCATAGCGGTTTTCAGCGACCGGCCTTTCGAATTCATCAAGAATGTCGCGTAGGGACTGAGCGTGATCCTTGCCTGATTTGTAGTCCGATTTCTCATCCTCTTCAGCGAATTGCCGAATCTTATCGCATACTAATTCATAGATACCCGCATCTTTCATTTCTTGTACCGTTCCGACATACAGGGCTCCGTGTGGCCAAAATCCAGGTAGAAATGCATTAGAGGCATACCAATTTCGCCGTTCAATCAGCATGTCCCCAGGTTTCAAAGCTTGATGAAATCCTCGCAAATTGTCGGCATCAATCAGGTCATCGATTTCTCGTTGGTTAACTCTGAAGTCACCGACGACGGTTGCGGTAAAGGTCTGCAGGTGTTGGTACAGATCAGTCGCATTGTCTTTCGCATCTCGCAACGCACGGTTTACACCAGCCCTAATACCAAACTCAGGAATCCCAGCAATTTCTGCTTGAGAATTTTCAATCATGTTGTGCAGCAGCGAGTCTTTGGCGGCAGATCTGCCCAGTTGTAGATAGGCCGTCTCAGCGGCGAAAATCATATCTTGGTAGGTTGTATCAAGCAGTTCGCGTTGCACGCTATCAAACACGCCTGCTGGAATTCCCCAGCGAGTTTCGGGAAGGTTAAGCAACTTTCGCATTCGTGGCAGATCATTATGTGCTTCGATGAAATTAGCGGACATCTCATGTCGTAAAAGTGTGGTAGCGACGAAAAGGACTAAAGCGCGATCTTGAGATTGCTGATTGTCAAACAGAGATTTATCTTGATACGGTCGATAGGTTAGTGAGATTCGCAGTAAGCTATCTCGATAGGTGCAATATCGTCGCAGCAAGCTTTGAATTTGGTCACTATCTTGTTGTTTTTCGATATGGACATTACCTGCTTTGTAACCGGCGAGCAGCTCGCGCGCCTTGGTTAGAGTGTTACGATAAGCCTGTTCAATCGTAATCAGCTCTTTGGTTGCTGCAACTTGGGATTCATAAACTTCCTGTGAGGATTTTGATACTAATGGATTTGTCACGTCCGTTTTTGGCGCGAATTGGGAACTGACTAAATTCACCGCATAAAAATAAATGACAAACGCAATTCCCAAAAAACAGGCGGTTCCGATCGCCTTAGCAAACAGCATCATGAAAGGGCGAATGGTTGGGGTTTTTTCGGGCCGAGGTGATATTTCCGCATACTTTTCTGCGTATTCGATTAACGTGACTCGGATGCCCGCTAGGCTCTCTCGTAGGTCGCGCAACTGCTTGCGATTGGTAAGCGTTCGGAATTGATGGCCCATATGGCGCATGGATTTGGCGAAAAAGGGCCAATATCGCAAAGCAATGCTACCGGTGATAGGCAACATAAAATTCATCATCATCGCCATCGGCAATTGGTGTGTTTCGTACAGGACGGTGCAATAGATGATCCCATACCACAGTAGGTAAATAGGAATTCCACAAACAAGTCGCCAGGTGGCAATCGTCTTTTGGCCATCATCTTGAAATTTCGTCGCAACTTTACGAGTTATGAGAAATGGTACCATATTCATCATGGACCCAAACAAGGCTGGTAAAAACCAGAGTACGAGTATTCCGAATTGCCATAAAAAAGTGAAGATGGCATAAGTTCGACTGCGATTTAGAATGGGATCGTCGATGACTAAGCCGGCGCTACGCAATTCACGATGATAGGATTGGACATTTCCAATGATCTTGTCAGCGGTAGTTGGATCTTCTCCGTAATAATAATTAATGGCGTCGGCAATTCGTTTGCGGCGCATGAGAGCAGGTACTTCGTCGGACGGTTTGTGTTTCGTTCGTTTAAAAATAGTTTCCAGATCCGTAAGTAGCGGGTCCCAATCTACATTGTCGACATGGACGATTACACTTTTAAGCGCAGTGCCTAATTCTTCGGTAAGTTTACGTCTTAAACGTTTGTCATCGCTGGGAGCAATCGTTTCCTCATTGTCTTGCGAATGTTCGGGGATCCAACAGGCAAGGTCGAGAGGTTCTCCAACGTCGATCCAAACTTTACTTCCGAGCTGTTCTTTTTTGTCGTAGTTAATTCCCAGCGGGATGATGATCAGATCAGTGACGCCGTTGTCGAATGCTTCGAGTGCAATCCGCGCTGCGCCGCTTCTTACCATTCCAAGTTGCCGTTTGTCAGAGGATACGCCTTCGGGGAAAATGCCCATCGCTCTTCCTGCTTTGAGTCCTTTAGCGACGAGTGCTAGGCTAGCGCTATTTTTTTTGACTTGTCGCGCATCATCGCGGCCTCGATAAGCCGGCACCATTCCGAGCGCTTTAATGATGGGCCCGAGTAGAGGTGTTTTAAACAGAGGCGCTTTGGCCATAAAGCTGACCGGACGGCGAGCGGCGATACCGATTAAAATAGGATCAACAAGTGAATTGGGGTGATTAGCGCAAAATAAGACCGGACCGGTTTTGGGAATTCGTTCCGCACCAGTTATTTGGATGCGAGGATAATACCGCTTAATTATCCGGTGAGCAAACTTACGGATGAATGTGCCGAGTAGGTTAGTAAGACGAGTAGACATGGTGGGTAACCGAGGGGAATGAGACAAGAGAATGTATTATAATGTACAATTGGAGTCAAACAGTCACAAAAAGGAATGATGAATGAGTTTGAACTGGATTGCTATACTAACTGTACTTGTATGCGTTAATTACCCGATTATATCAGCGGCTGAGGGTAAAGCGGAAAATATTTGGCCCAACGCTGCACCTCAGGAAACAGATAATATTGGCGAGGAAAAAGCGACGCCGAGTAAGCCTGGACAGAAGCAAGTACTTAGGATTTCTAATGTTTCGACGCCGACGTTACAGTTTTATCCAGCTCCAAAAGATAAGAACTCAGGCACGACGATCGTTGTGTGTCCCGGTGGTGGATACAACATACTGGCGTTTGATTTAGAAGGTACAGAAGTTTGTGAGTGGTTGAATACGATTGGCGTTAATGCAGTTCTTTTAAAATATCGTGTACCACGACGTGCCGGTTTGCCTCCTTATCACGCACCATTACAAGATGCTCAGCGGACGCTGAGTATTACTCGTGCACGGGCAAAGCAGTGGGGAATCGCCGAGGAC
>JABHUV010000350.1 GCA_018658605.1 Planctomycetaceae bacterium
AAACGACGATTCAACGTCATATACATCACAAGACGATCAGGGACTCCCCGAGACAACGGCGAAAGTGTCGCCACTCACTGCGTCCACATCAAGCGACAACACTCCCATATCAAACGCTCAACCACGGCCCACTTTCTCCAGCCTCGTATGTGGAGTATCGAATCAAATCGCATTTGGAGCTTCTCAGGCGATCGTAGAAAGCCCTGGAACTATTTCACCACTGTACGTATATGGACCATCCGGTAGTGGCAAAACACATCTGCTGCAATCAATTTGGGACGAATTTCGCGACCGTGTTAAGCCTGGCCGAGCGATGTATTTAACGGCCGAGCAATTTACCACGCATTTTCTCGAAGGTCTCCAAGGAAAAGGGTTGGCTAGTTTTCGCCGTCGATATCGAGATGTTGACGTGCTTCTTATTGACCAAATTGAATTTTTTGTGGGTAAGTCGGCAACAACATTGGAATTCCACTATACTGTCGATTCTCTGCTTCGCAGCGGTAAGCAACTTGTTTTTTCGGCGAAAGCACCCGCAACTGAAATTGCCGGACTTGGAGCAGACCTGGTGGCGCGGCTCTCTAGTGGTTTGGTGTGCAATATCGCACCACCAGACGAAAGTATGAGGCTACAGATTGCACAGCAATACTGCAGTCGACACCAATTGGACATTAGTTCCGAGATAGTTCTAATGCTGGTCCGACGAGTGCAACCTGACGCGAGACACGTACAAGGGGCCCTAAACCGCATTCGCATTTTACAACAAGTAGCAGGGACGGGGTTAACGCTAAGACAGGCAGAGGAACAATTAAATGATCTCTTTCAATGTGTACAGCGACCTGTTGGCATCCAAGATATTGAAAAAGCGATCTGTAAAACATTTGGAATCAATAAGAAAAGCCTGCGGTCAAACGGAAAAATCAAATCCATTAGCCACCCACGTATGTTAGCGATGTGGCTTGCAAGGAAGTACACTCGAGCTGCCTACTCGGAAATTGGCGAGTTCTTTGGAAACCGATCGCATACGACAGTCATTTCCGCCAACCGAAGAGTCACCGGTTGGATTCAGTCCGACGCGTCCATCAAAATGGCCTACGGCGAATGTCGAGTAGCCGACGCCATCAAACGCGTCGAAGCACACTTCTGAGACTAACTCATTCGTTAAACGAACGGAGTTTTGCCAGGTCGAGCTACTGGGGGGACAGCAATGTCACCCCACTCGTAAGCCGCCGGAGTCATGTCTTGCTTGGAATTCATCATCTGTTCCCAAGTCAGCGTTTTGCCCGTATAGCAAACTTCTCGCCCCATGATTGCCAGCATTGTACTTTTGCACATGTAATCGCCATTGTTAATCGTGTTTCCTGAGCGGATTGCTGCGTACAACTCTTTGTGCTCTACATCGTACATACTTGGCTTAGGCCCTTTATAACGCCATTGCTCTTCGCCGTTAATGCTGTAAGAATTGTGTAACACGCGAGCGGTGCCTTTCGTACCAACAACGAAATCTTCCACATTGTTCGAACATCCAGCCATCTGGCGAGTGTAGGCGTGAGTTTTAACTCCATTGGCCCATTCATAGCAGACGGAAAAATGGTCAAATACGTGTCCCCATTTTTCGTCGGTACGTTCCTGACGTCCGCCCAACCCAGTGGCGCGTACTGGCGGCTGGTCGCCCATTAGCCACATCGCTTTGTCTAAGCTATGGATGTGCTGCTCGACAATATGATCTCCACCAAGCCAAGTAAAATAGAGCCAGTTTCGCATCTGGTATTCCATTTCACTCCATTCAGGTTTTCGACCACGGTGCCATAACGTACCCGTCAAATAGTTCTCTTGAATCGAGCGGATTTCCCCAATGACTCCATCTTGAATCTTCTTCATAATCTCGCGAACACCATAGTCATATCGCCAGCACAATCCAGAAACGACGTTAAGATCCTTTTCCTTCGCTTCTCGCACACTATCCATCACACTTCGCACACCGGCAGCATCAGTCGCTACGGGCTTTTCACAAAACACATGCTTGTTCTGAGCGATCGCTTCCTTAAACATCGCAGGTCGGAAATGCGGCGGTGTACACAGCAAAACCACGTCAATATCGGTGGCTAACAACTCTTTGTATGCATCAAAACCAACAAAGCTGTGGTCATCATCAACCTGAAATTTGTCACCAAGCTGCCGGCTCAATATGTTCTTGGAATGCTCTAATCGATCGGGGAAAGCTTCAGCCATTGCCGTTAAACGCAGATTGTCTTCCGCTCGCATGGCATTAACAGCAGCTCCACTGCCACGACCACCGCAGCCAATCAAACCAATCTTCAAGATATCCGAACCTTGTGCATGCACTGGATTTGACGCGGTAAGCGACGTCGCTAGAACACCTCCGGCTAACGTCGATGACTTCAAAAAATCTCGGCGATTTGAATTTTTCTTGGCTGTTCTATTGTTGGACGACATTCGCTTCTCCCGCTTGTGATCTAAATAAACATCAACTAATTTATGACATCGTTTATCCTATATATCTAATCTTATAGAAGACTGGGGAAAGATACAAGCAAAGAATAAAATGCTGGGAAATCAATTTACATTAACTATTTCACGCGTTGCATGTATTGCTGAAATTCCCGTTGCAACTCTCGTATCGTTCCACCAAACGCATCTTCAAAATCACGCAAACGAAACTCAGGGCTATCAATACTCAACGCCTGCTTCGCCCCTTGCGTCTCTAAATAGGTCAAAAACTCTACACGACGAGCCCTAATAAGAAAATAGGTAAGAGCCCATGATTGGGCATACGCCATTCGAATCGTTGCCGAGTCACGAAAGGCACGATCATAAGAGACCATCTCCTCGAACTTCATTGCTTTCCGCGCTTGGCTAGTCGCTCGATAGATCCCTAAATGCAAGGGACTCACGGACCCGATGGGTTGGTACCCTGTTTGTGTTTTACGATCGGGTGGCTCAAAGAATATCGCGAGGCCTTCGCTAAACCACAGCGGATGCGGGGCAAGCCTAGTTTGCAGTCCAGAATTATAACTGAGTTGATGTGTCGCTTCATGAATAACTGTTGCCATTGTGCGAGCGTCCAAAATACCACTCACACCCCTGGAACTCCCATTTCGTTGCGCAATATCGGCGGTTAGCAAATTCACTCGATTCGTCTTCTGACTGTAGTATCCATGAACACTACTAATTGCGTCACCCAATTCATCCTGGCCATGCTGTTGATATACTTCAGGGTCAGCGTGCAAGACGATGACTAATTGGTTTGGCGAGTGAGTCAGTGGTAACCCGCGATTTTTCCAAAATGCAAAAAACCCTTTGAATAGCCGTTCTAAGGCGGCAGTGCAGCGATTAGTGTGCGCTGCTGATGCCGAAGAACAAACCACATAATGCGCTGAATTTTGCACATGAAATTGATTACCAAACTCTCGTTGCAACGTGCGGCTTAACACTTCTTTATCAACGTACTTAAATGGCGTTGAATCGGATGTGTGTTTCAACACTGATTGCTTATCAATCGGATGATAATGCGAGTCGGCGGTCATCACCAACAGTTTGTCTAATGACGATGTTTCAACAAGTGTGCCCGTTACGGTGACTTGGCGACCACCGTGTTGATAAGTCACAATATCAACGGCGTGCAGGCAACACGGCGATGAACGCGGTGACACTGGCAGCAACGGCGGGGACAACAAACAGAGCAGGGCAGTCAAGAACAACAAGCCTGCTCGAATTGTGGCACAAATTTCTACCGTCACTGATTTCTCCTCGAGCACCACTTAGAATCGCGTTCAATCACCCTGACCATCTGACGATGCAGTAGAACCGTGCGGAGGACGAGGATCGCTCGAGGTCACCTGAGTTTCCGTCATCCGCGACAAGTAATGAATCATGCTAGCAGCACCTCGGAATCCAATGACCCTTTCATCGAGCTCCATTTTAGATGAATAAATTCTTCCTGCATCCAAATCAAACTGGATCGTACCGTGCTGTAATCGCTGCATTAATTGACTCTGTATTTTAGGATCGTTCACTGGCGTTAGCACCTGTGTTCTGACAGAAATCGTCGCTAAACCATTCTTAACTTGTTCTAGTTTGTATTGTTTTCGCAGTTGAATTGCTTGCACTCGTCCATTCTTCAATCGGACACGAACTTTTTCCATGCTAAACCACCGCTGACCAATTTCCACACTACGTTGCGGTAGTTGTGGCAATAACATTCCAATCCCAGGATTAAATTGACTGACCGCATCATCTCGGCGAACAATCGTACCGGCTGGGGAAACCGTGATTGTTGCCAGTGGCTTACCAATCGCCTCAGCGACTTTGATATAGTTTTCCGGAACAACTTCGTTACGCTTACTGTCATAACGAACCTCGTCCTTACCCGTTACTTTTTGCCATAATTCAGCATCTTCAACTAAATGGACAAACGTCATATTCCCCTGATCATCGACATTCGATATTTGAAAAACCCGAGTAGAAACACTGCGAGATTTTAGGCTTTCAAATTCACCTTCGATTTTTGTATCCATAGATACTAAATGAACGACTCGCGAACGAACATTCTGTCCCGCCTTCATTCGGTAGGCTAACCGATATTCTTTGGTAGCAGCATCAACAATCGCCGCACTGGTTGCTTGATCAAGCTGCTGTGCCAAATCCTGCGGTTCACCCTGCAGTGGCGTCGTCATCAGGAATAAGAAAAACAACGCTGGCGACAGTGGTAAGCCGTGTTTCCGAAATGTGACAACATTATTAAATTGTCGATTCATCTGATGCGTCCTTGCATAAATGACTGGTGTTTAATTTAAGGCAACTGCGTATCCATCGCTTAGCCGTAGAGTATTGTTATTTCTTATGGCGAATTCGACCACCCCAATCTAGCTTTTCACGCAACATCTGGTAATCATTTTGTCCAGCAACTTCGACCATGCTGAAGGTTTCTGCCGCTCTTTCCACTTGGATACGATCCAATTCCGTGATATTTGCTAACACTTGTCCGTCGACCGTCACTGCCGTGTCTGCTGCCCCCCCGTGTATTTGCATCTCCATTATCCTGTCCGCTGAATCAACGACGGGACGCACGGTAAGCGTATGGGGACTTAGAGGTGATATCACAAAAGCATCAAGGGATTTTCGTAAAATAGGCCCCCCGGCAGACAAATTGTAAGCAGTCGATCCCACCGGTGTGGAAATAATCAATCCATCGCAACTGTACGTCGTAGCCAGTTGTCCATCAACGAATAAATCAATATCGAGAATCGCAAAGGGAGCTCCACGGACAATGGCTGCTTCGTTCAAGCCAATTGTCGACGCAATCGTCTCGCCATCACGAACAACACTACAGCGCAACATCAAATGCTCCACGATCGTACAATTCCCATCAACCACATCCTGAAACGCTTGACTTAATTGATCTGGAGAAATTGAAGCTAAAAATCCCAACTTGCCAAGATTGACACCAACCACGGGGATCTGTTTACTGCTAACGTCTTTGGCAGCGTGCAAAATCGAACCATCTCCTCCAAGTACAATTGCCAAAGCTGGATGATCAGCAAGATCGTCGACGACATTAAAGAATTTATCTATGCACTCTCGAGTTCGCTGCTCTGCTTCTGCGGATATCTCATGACTACCACCTAGCACAACAACGTTGATACGAGACCCATCTTGTTTTACCCAAGTGGGCCTTGCAAAATCCTGATCGCCGCTCGAATTTGGTTCATTCATAGTATTTGTTAACCGTCTCTCACACCTGATCTGAACTCAACGTCGTCGCGTCATCTACTGATGCCTGAGTGCCTGTAGTTGCATGATGACTGCTCGACTCATGACAAACTCGGTAGATACCATCACTATCAAGTCCTAAATCTGTTAATAATTCTTGGCGGCTACCGTGTTCCACAAATATATCTGGAACGCCAAGTCGTCGTACGTGCCCCGTATTTAATTGACGTTGTGATGCAAACTCTAACACCGCTGAACCGAACCCCCCAATCAGCGCTGCTTCTTCAACCGTGACAACAAATGGACTAGTACGTAGTACACGAGTGATGACATCTTCATCAAGCGGTTTCACAAATCTCGCATTGACCACTTCCACTTGGATGCCCTCTTCTAGCAAGCGATCTGCTGCCGTTAGGCAATCCGCTAACATTGCACCACAAGCTAAAATCGTACCGTCGTTACCCTCACGAATTATTTCTGATTTCCCTAGTTCCACGGGTGCCAGCGGCGTTAGGGTACGAGGCACTTCCGTAGCAACTCCTTTGGGGTACCGGATAGCACAGGCAGAGGAGTGGTTCACCGAGAACTCCAGCATCAATCGCAAATCTTCGCCGTCTGCTGGCGCCATCACAACGATATTCGGAAATAATCGCATATAGCCCAAATCAAACAAACCGTGATGCGTCGGCCCGTCGGGACCAGCCAGTCCAGCGCGATCAAGCATGAATGTGACCGGTAAATCCTGCAAACAAACTTCTTGGAAAATCTGGTCAAAACTACGTTGTAAGAATGTGCTGTAAATAGCAACTATCGGCCTCAATCCGGCTTTAGCCTGACCACCGGCAAACGCAACCGCGTGCCCTTCGCAAATACCTACATCGAAAAAACGGTCAGGGAAATCTGTTCGCACTTGCTCTAGCTTATTCCCTTGACACATCGCCGCAGTAAAACAGGTGACGTCTTGATTCTTGCTGAGTTGTTCGTAAATGGCATCACGAGCGTGGTTTGTATAGTTTGGCAGACTAAGCGGGGTAGCGTCGTCGAAAATCGCATCCTCTTCGGATCGCTCAAACACCGGCGGAGCATGGAATGTTCGTGGATCGTCCACCGCTGGCGTAAACCCATGACCTTTTTCTGTGACGACATGCAACAATACGGGGCCTTCTAAATCTTTCACCATCTTCAAATACTTACGCAATAAAGTAATGTCATGTCCATCAATGGGACCCAAGTATCGAAAACCGAGCTCCTCAAATAACATCCCACCGTGCAAGCCAGCTTTGACAGCTTCTTTCATCTGAGCCAAGAACCGTTCGGCCGGATCCCCCACCAATGGCACTTTATTTAAAACTCGCCCGATTTCCGACTTCAAACCTGAATATAAACTCGTCAGCCGTAAGCGATCTAAGTAAGAAGCAACGCCGCCAACTCGCGGGCAGATTGACATTTTGTTGTCGTTCAAGATAACCAGCACATTCCCCTCTGCGTTATTCATCGCTTCATAGACAACGCCCGAAGGAAAAGCTCCATCGCCAATCACTGCGATCGACCTGCGGTCACCTTCACCCTTTAATGCATCACCGCTGTGAATCCCAAACGCCGAAGACACACTCGCTCCGGCATGACCGGTCATAAATAAATCATATTCGCTTTCTGCTGGATTGGGATAACCCATCAGGCCACTTTTGGTGCGAATCGACATGAACTGCTTATAACGACCTGTCACCAACTTATGTGGATATATTTGGTGGCCCGTATCCCAAATCAAACGGTCGCGGCGAAAATCAAAAGTGCTATGTAACGCCAGACACAACTCGACCACTCCTAAATTAGAAGCAAAGTGTGCCGAGCGTTCACTAAGCAATTCACACAACACATCACGAATCTCGACAGCAACATCGCCCAATTCGGCATTGGACATGCTCTGCAACGGCTCGGCCGTATTTAATCGGTTGAGATTTGGGTGTTTCATAGTCTCGTGATGTTTCACTGTTTGATCTGCGACTAATTAGTTCGCGACAACACAATTTTGGCCAATTGCCTTAGCCAAATGGCACTTTCTCCAAATGTAGTCAGCTCAGCTTGTGCCTGCTGAATCAACTCCTCTGCATATTCTCGACTTGCCGCAATTCCCATCAAACTGGGGTATGTCAGTTTACCATGTTCTGAGTCTTTACCAGTCTGTTTTCCCAGCTGCTGCTGGTCACCCTCGCAGTCTAGTAAATCATCTACCACCTGAAAAGCTAATCCTAGCAGCTTTCCATACGCATCTAGGTGGGCTATCTGTTCATTATTTGCAGCAGCAGCAATTGCCCCTAATCGCACGGAAACACGAAACATCGCTCCCGTCTTGCGATGGTGAATCTGCCGTAACAAGTCTAGATCTCCCGTTTGATGCTCAGCTGCTAAGTCATCAACTTGCCCACCAACTAACTGACAGGGGCCTGCTGCCGTGGCTAGGGCCTGACAAGATGCCGCTCGTATTTCTGCCGATGCTTCACCGCTCGAGACAACTTGGAACGCTAACGCGAGTAGTGCGTCTCCTGCCAAAATAGCATTCGCTTCCCCAAACTTAACATGACATGTCGCCTGACCGCGACGCAATAGGTCATCATCCATCGCTGGCAAATCATCGTGAATAAGAGAGTAAGTATGGATCATTTCAACCGCACAAGCGTTGGCCAGGGTAGCACTAGAACGTTGCCCGCAGGCGTCACTCGCCATAAACACCAATAACGGTCGTAATAACTTACTCGGCGCTAACAACACATATCGCATCGCTTCTTCAAGTACCGTCGGACAACCAGTCTGAGGCTGCGTCCATAGGTCGAGTGCCGCGTGGATATTTGAGCAGGTAAACTCCATGTACTGAGAAAGAGTGTGAGTTGAATCGGTTGCCATGTATGGTGAATCCAAGCAGCAGGTACTAATCACATTAAAGAACAGAAAAAACCGAAGGGCAGTTGTTGTTGCCTTGCCTACAGTTCTACTTTAAATCAGCATAGTCTAATCGTCTAGTTCTTCTAGCGTAGAACGCCGCTTAGCTCGTAAAGACTGCTTTTGTTCCAAAGTCGTTTCTTCATCCGCAAAGGGCTCTGTGACGGCATTTCCATCCGCGTCAACGCCCGTCAAAACCTCTATGCGTCGCTCCGCTTGTTTGAGTGTGTCATGACACTGTTTAAGTAAGGTTACGCCGGTTTGATATTGCGCTAGAGACTCCGTCAAATCCAACTGCCCCTGTTCCAGTAGATCCACAACGCCTTCCAGTCCCTCCAGAGCCTCCTCGAATGTCAATTCTTCAGCGGTAGCTGCTTTTTCCTTGGCCATCTAAATTCCCTCTTTCTTTTCTCGTAAATTGTCAAACCTAATTTGAATCTGGTTCTAGTGATTCCACGATACTGGTGAATTTACCGTTGGCAAGCTGCGTAAGTACCTTCTGCCCAATCTGAATATCTGTGACGCTCCGCACCACAGTTGCCTCAGCCGACTGAGTCACACTGTATCCACGCTGCAACACCTCGAGTGGACTTAAGGCCGACAGTCTTGCCGCCATCACCGAAACCTGCTCGTGCCCCTGCTGTAATGCCAATTCAATTCCACGCACAACTTTTTTCTCAAGCTCGTCAACCGTGCGAGCACGCAGATGCAAGCCCTCGTGAGGATTCGTCAGTACCGGCCTGGAGCAAAGCAACTTTAACCGTTGTCGAGCCGAGTCAAGTCGGGCTTGCAACAAAACCACGAGTCGTTGGCGCAAGACCATGAGATTGCTGCGAACTTCACTTTCCTGCGGCACAGCAATTTCCCCGGCCTCGGACGGTGTCAGAGCACGGCGATCCGCTACAAGATCCGCTAAGGTAACATCGATCTCATGACCGACTGCGGAAATGACCGGAATCGAACAATTAAATATTGCCCGCACCACCTGTTCATCATTGAAACACCACAGATCCTCCATGCTGCCACCACCACGACCTGTGACAATTAGATCTGGAGGGGGCTGCATTTGACTCGCTAAGTGAATACCGTTGGCAATCTCACTTGCGGCGGTAGTACCTTGCACGCGCACCGGTACAACGACCACGTTAACACGGCTCCAACGACGACGGACGACCTCTAGAAAATCACGAATCGCCGCTCCTGTAGGACTGGTCACAAATGCAATCCGCTTGGGCATCCAGGGTATCGGCTTTTTGTGCTCCGGTGCAAATAACCCCTCCACCTCTAAATTACGACGTAGTTGTTCAAATGCCTGCTGTAGCGCACCTTGCCCTTGGGATTCAACTCGGTTGACTACCAGTTGATAACTCCCACGGACAACGTACAGATCAATTTTCCCACAACAAAGAATTTGCTGACCGTCTTCTAGATCAAAAGGAAGTCGTTGAGCCGTATTACGCCAAATAACCGTTCTTATCGTCGCTTGATCATCCTTGAGAGAAAAATATAGATGCCCAGAAGCAGGGCGTGAAAGGTCCGACACCTCACCTGCCACCCAAACTCGTGCAAAACGCTCTCCTAAAACATCCTTCGCTAATGAATTGAGCTCACTCACGCTAAGGACGTCGGGTTGCTCCGCCGCGGGTTCACTAGCTGGATTGCTAGAATCTGATATTGCTGCAAATAATGGTAATTCTTCCTCTTCCATACTTCTATTTTTAACCGGTGCAGTGTCGCGCGACAATGGTCTACCCTGACACTGCGGACCACCGCGTGTCAACACAGTGATAAACATTTCTGTACTTACACAGAGAAGGTTTCTTCGAGCTACATCAAAAAAAACAACTAGTGGTCAGGCATAATCGCCGAGAATCCCCAACGGCGCAGGATCTTTCGCCAATGGTAACTCATCGCATAAACGCATTTTGGATTGCGCCCATCGCTGAGCAATTTGCGTTCGCGACTCCAGTATATTTTGCACGTCTAGCCGATATTCCTCAATCTCACGACGATTTATATCAGCCGGAATCTGAATTGGGCGACTCATAACCATCCGTACACGAGACAAAGGACGAGCGATAACTGATTGGTCCCATGCCTTTGTTACGCGCCATGGACGATCACAACCAAAACCGAGACAAACCAATGGTATTTGCAAACGAGATGACAAATAAATACACCCTTGTGCCATCCTCCGCCGCGGGCCTCGTGGCCCATCGGGCGTCATCGTCAAATTCTTTGTTTTCCCCAAACGTAACAGTTCCTTAAGTCCTGCGACGCTGCCTCGGGAAGACGAGGCACGAACGGTACCAAATCCCATATACCGTGCTGCATGTGAGAGCCATTCCGCATCTCGATGACGACTCAAGAGCATAGAAATATTACAACGGCCTCGTAAATAAAATGGGATCGCGATGTATTCATGCCAAAACAGGTAAATCATCGGACCGTCAAAATCAGGCGAAACAGGATCGACGGTCGAATCTTCACAGACCTTACGATAGTCCATCGTCCCCATCCAACCCCGCAGCGCGCAGCTGATGCCGAATCCGCCAAGTCGCATCATCCATGGTGCTTCGAATTTCATCTACTGGCTCTCTTGCATCCTACAAAACTCTCAATGACTCACTATCTCACAATTACTACAACACGGACTCAGCGTCAAATCGCCCAATCCCCTGAAAACACTTCCGTCGCCGAACCTGTCATAAACACATGATTGGAACTTTCATCCCAGCATAAATCGAGATCACCTCCAATTAAATGAACTTTGAGCTGCCGCTGAGTTTCACCTGTTAGGACCCCAGCTACACAAACAGCACTAGCGCCGGTTCCACAGGCCCACGTCTCACCGGATCCACGTTCCCACGTACGTTGGCGAACTTCCGTAGCAGATATGATTTCCACGAACTCAACGTTAATGCGCTGAGGAAACCGCGGATCCATTTCGATTAACGGCCCCACTTTCAACACCAATTCGTCACTCGCATCCTCCACGAAAATAACGGCGTGTGGATTGCCCATCGACACACACGTCACGGCCAAGGCGTGGTCGCCAATTAAAAATGGCTCCAGTACAATTTGTTCACCAGTTAACGTCGTGGGAATTTCATTGGACTGCAGGCGTGGAATCCCCATGTCCACTCGAACATCTATTACCTCGTCGCCTTGAATGCGTAACTCCACCGATAATACGCCACACCCAGTTTCAACTCGCAAGGCTTCTTGACGGCAAATCCGTTGCTCGTAAACATACTTAGCAAGACATCGTATTCCATTGCCACACATTTCGGATTCACTGCCGTCGGCGTTAAACATCTGCATTCGTATATCGGCTTGAGCAGAGTCACTGGGAGGCAAGATGAGGATTAGACCATCACTGCCCACACCAAAACGACGATGCGAGATATTACGAGCTAACGTTGGAAGATCCTCAGGTAACGACTCCGCAAGGCCATCAACATAAACGTAATCGTTACCAATACCATGCATTTTTGTAAATTTCATATCCCGAATTAGCCTCCGCGTACTGTGTAGAATGCCGCTAGCTTCATTGTTTTTTTCCTATCGCAACTGTAACACGCCGCCGCCTTGCCCGTCACGTGCAGGCGCGGCAATCCGCGGTTCTAGATTTTTTAGAATACGCTCCATCGCTCCGTCTAATTCCGGAAACGCTGTGCTATTGACACGTGGCTGCCCAATCGTCCCGACAACTTCGATTTGCAGCAAACTCTTGCTCGCTTCAGTTAATACCGCATTGATAATCGGAATTACAATCTGTTGCCGCCCAACCCTAGAATAGAAATTTAAGTTAATCTCTTCCTCAAATGACATCCAACCTGTTCCGAATAGGCTGACGGTGTCACCACGCAAATCAATACGATCCAGTACGATCTGATCGTTCCTTATACGGAAGTCGACATCCGTGGACGAAAACACTCCTCGATCCGCTTGCATGTCAATTTTGTTGAACAACGCAACCATTAAGGGCAACTCGTAAGTATCGGCCTGTTTTAATCGCACCTGGCCATCGCCTACCCACGTAGTACGGTCACCAGCAACACCACGCAATCTTACCGCAGCATCGACTCGCCCTGACGTACGCTCTTGTACTCCTCGATGACGAGCAAGCCTCGACAAATCAGCCTGCAGCAACGACGCCTGTAACATGAACCGTGGTTGGGACTTGCCATTATTACTCGTAATTCGACGCTGTTCCTTGTCAAACAACACTTGCAGATCAACCTTTGCGACGCCCCCAAAACTCTGTCCCATCAGACTCATCGCGGGACGTTGTGGCTGGCGAATGACAGTCGACCCCGTTATGTTTTGCTGCGTGGCACGAGCCCAAGTACCTGCGAGTATTTGTCGCTCGTCAATCCATAAAGGTCCTTGGATTTTGGTTATCTGCTGTTTACCTAAAAACATCGAGTCAATTTCCATGAAGGCACTACTACGGAATCCTCGGTCATCCAATACTCCAGTAAATTGAATCCCGCCATGTATGCCACTTAATCGCGTACCACAATCGATTGAGGCACCCGCAACTTCTAACCTGACTCTCCAACTCGCATGCAGCAACTTGCTCGCTGCCGGTTGATGAGCGAGATAGATGTCACCCTCTAGCTGTAGAGGACCTTGAATATCCAATTCACGAATCTGTTGGCTTAATTCCACAGGCATCGCGGCTAATAGATCCGCATCCATACGTAAACGGTCAATACTCAAATGGTCCATCGCAAAATGCCACTGTCCGTTTGGTGCTCGATTATAAACACCATCCATTTGAAACTCTGTATCACCATGCACCCCATGGATTCCAGTCAAGCGAACATGGCCGTCCTGCAGCACAAATTCACCCGTCACCCCCTCGATTCGATAGGGAAACCAAGTCGGCATAAAACTGATCGTCGAAGTTGTCAAACTATCTGTCGGAATCCATTTTTTAGCATGCACAAACACGTTGGTACCACCCGCTTTTAGCGTGCTCTCTAAACTAATACGAACTTGATCCAAAGCCCCTTCCGGTTTTAATGACCGCCACGTATTTAAGATGGCTGGGTTCTTAGCGGCCAATGCATCGCGCAAATCGTTATCAAATGGCACGTCCGTTGCCGTTAGCACCATTTGCAGCGGAGCCTCAACGGACTCTTGATTTGAGTGGTCTGATTGGCCTAGCTGACTTGTTGGTTTGACAAATCGTCCTTGCATCTGCACAAACGCGTTTCCTTTATATCCTGAGAAATTTTGGAATTCCCAATGGTCGCCCTGTAAACGCACCTCGCCGTTAATTCGGTGAATAGGATAGGGGAAACCTTTGTATTGCAAGGTTCCTTGCTGGAAATCAAACTCGATCTGTCGATAAGGATTACCAGGGACGCCGCGATATTCGTAGTGAGCGCGGTGCAAGGTGATTAGTCCAGTAGGCCGCAATACATCGATTGTCTTGCGAGATTGGGGGTCGAGGGCCGAAATTAATTCTGCGTCCAGTGGAATCGCTCCGTCTGAGGTAATCTCCAACCAACCACGTGGTGCTATTTTTGAATCTTTTATATCGGCACTTATTTTGAAAGTCCGCCCGTGAGTTTGCGCTAGCACATCACGCACAATAACGTCGCTATTGTGAATTTGAATAAAACCAGTCGCGTTTTTTAGCGTATAGGGAAACTTTTCGTAGGTAAGGTCCATATCCAGTAATTGGATGTCCAAATGGGAGCGGGGCGTTTGGCCAACATTGTCATAATGGTACTTGATGGCGGCAGTGCCGCGCGGTCCATAAGTACGAAGCGTTTTCCGAATACTATTGACTACTTCATCTTGCGGCAAACCGACCAATAAATCCTCATCGATTAGAATTTTGTCAGTCGAAAATCCGATTTCCATTGCCGGCGAACCGTCAAATTCCGAAATTCTTGCATGAGCCGATATGGACGTTCCACCGAAATTACCCTTTATTTTTTCAAGTCGCAACGCACCGTCTTGCCAGGTAACCATACTGGAAATATCTGTGATTGGAAACGGTAGCCTGCGGTCTCGATATGAACCGTTCGCCACCACTCCAGCCGCTACCCATTTGGTTTGTAAGACCGGACTGTTTGTAATAGTCGGTTGGGATGCGGGAACAATCGCCGTCGCTGTGGCCGCCTGAAGTTTGGTTTCTAACTGTACGGCTAAATCCGCTTGTCCGAGAATTTGTAACCCTACTGGGAATTGTTCCAGCATGTTCAGTGGCAAATACTCAAACCAATCGTTAGTTAACTGCAATTTCCGAACTCGCACCGATAACATCGACGGCTGATCGTCTAAAGAAATTGCTCCTTGTAGCTCAATGCCACCGACAAATGAACTCGTCACACGACTTCTCACCTTTAGTACACGCCCTTGTTGAGTATCGCCGGAAATATCAACACTCAAGTGCGTACGCGGTTGATCCGTAATGACTGTGTCCTTAATAGTCACTACAAACGGGTCTTGTGACAATTGAACTGCATCGCTGATTGCCAACTCGAAATCTGTAATGCGAATCGCAGGCATGGCGGTCGCGACACCCTCAGACTTGACTGTTCGTAACCGTTCGACCAAGTCAACCACATTCCAGTTGCCAGCCGAATTACGCAC
>JABHUV010000351.1 GCA_018658605.1 Planctomycetaceae bacterium
TACCCGTTGTTACACCATTACCAGCGGTATCAATTTCGAAATCCGTTGTGCCAATCTTTAGAACTTCGGCCTCAACGGCGCCGCTTACCGTGACGATGTATTTACGTGTGGAAAACTGCACCCCAGGGGTAAGGCTTGTATCGACAACATACCCTTCGCCATCAAGTTCGTCTAAAATGCTCGGCTGACCTTCCGTATCACGATCGACGCGCTCACCCAAGAACACATCTTGACCGTACATATGAATCGCAGGATCGTTGCCGCTATTTGTCGGATACGAATTTTGTGGAGCAACACCGATTCCATCGGGTGCATCTCCCATATCATAATCAGATGTTCCAAGTTGGATTGTAAAGAGTGTACGGCCAGAGTATTGATTAGGCAACAATTCATTACTTGCCATATCAATAATCGCGGACATCTCCCTCGGTGTTGATATATTCCACTCATCATCTACAAACAGGGTACTAGTAAACTTTTGGACACCGGTCCCACTGAGTGCGCCAGTTACGATCAATTCGTTGGACTGATTGGGCCTTGCTACTACGCCACTGAGTAAATCGGTTCCATTAATAGCGTCAACAACACTAACCGCCGTTTGCACTGCGTCAAAGTGACTCAGTGGCAATACGTCAACTTCAACCGCTCCGCGTGTTCCTGGAACCCCGCCACGCACCTTAAAACCACCTTTACCGATAGAAAGAGTATGTTGGTTCGTTGCGCCAAGCTGGATCCTGAAAGTGTCCGGCACGACAAAGGGGTCTAATTCAAGTGAGGCACTCTTTATAGCGACCACAATATCGTCCATCAATTGGTCAGGTGTTGTGTTACTATCGAGCGGAATTGGGTAATTTGCCACGTCGTAAACAGGGTCAACAGAAGGATCGTTTAATTCGAAGGTAACACTATAAGGCGTGGGCCCTACACCAAAAGTAATTGTGAATTCATCCTCATCATTCACGTTATCTAATTTGCCCGCTTTAGTCGGTATTAGCAGCCCATATTCAGGACGAACGCCAGGAGTACCGCTCGACGTTAATTGCGTACCTGTCGTATCGAGAACGTGTTTGGCTTCACCACCAACATGAACGCAATCCGTAAAACTCGACGTAAACAAATAACAGGACACCCCATCATCCAAAGCCGCTACATCATCTAAACCTAATCCGGCATTTCGAATTTCCGTTGCAATCGACTGAGCAATCTGATGAGTCGTGTCGCCCGTCGTAAAATCAATTAGGATGACTTCATCGGGTAAACCAGTCACAGCCGGACCATTAGGGTGCTGCGTATCTTCAAACTCAAATCGCACAAATCTGCTGCCATTGTCAATCGTAAAGTAACCGGCATCTTCAATCCCACCGGCGACTCCGACAGGAGCACTAATCATAAGCGTACCACTAAAATTTACTGTATGATTTTTGTTGGTACCGAGGTGTACAACACCATCCCCTAAATACACCGGGTTAAGCCCAAGGTTAGCAGTTGCTAATACAGTAATCAAACTGGACGCAAGACTGTCCACATTGTCGTTAAGGGTGTAAGGAACGGCAATATTTCCTGGAAGTACCTGAGGAGGGCTGTTCAAATCAAATTCGAAACCCTGATGAGTTATCCCTTCTCTAACAAAAAAGGTATCGCCGTCTACAATGCCATTTGCACCACCAGCAGATTCTGGCAATGTAATTCGAAAAGTCTGCGGTACATCGATTGAATATCCACGATCAAACTCAAAATCCGCCGTAGCATTAAATTCATCCTTTATGGTGAAGAAATCTCCATCCGCAATACCAAGCCCAGTTTGTGCATCCAACTTCCAATGGTGAATATTTGATAATTCGATCGTATAGATAGAATTCGGCTCCCAAATGCCCGCGATCGGAGTCAGGCGTATCGTATCGTTTGTATCATTATAACTAAATGAATAATCGATATCATCAAACAGTAATTCACCATCTTGGCGAACAATTACTGTTTCGCTGGTCACCTCTTTATCCCAAATCCCAATTCCTTCGTGAGGCTGTCCAGGTTCATTACCATCATTTAAGCGTATCTCAAAATTCGAGACAACATCACCAATCCGCACATTGACCACGGATACGCCATCGTTTATATCAAACTCTAGCGGATCATTATCTAATGGTCCAATTAACTTCGCTGTAGGCCCAGCGAAATCGGCCCTATCAATCGCTCCCCGATCGATAAACACATTTTGTCCAATACCACCTACCGGTTCCGTACTAGGGTCGTCAATTCTTAATTGTCCCCGCAGATCTATTCCGGGCGCAATTACCGGTGATGGAGAAATTTCAATTGGCTCCTTGACTAACACGAAGTCATATCGATCTGGTACCGACGCAATCGAACTATCAATGGCTGGGTTAACGTTAACAGCGTCCCCTCCACACAGATAGAAAATTCTGTCAGAAGGGGTTGGCGCTACGAATAAACTGGAACAGGCAGCAGACGCGCTGGGATCGTATTCAACACTGAAACTTTCAATTGCTGCATTTGAATTTTGACCGTCAGTATTCCCGTGATAAACCGAACCACCGACTACTGTTGTAGCTGAGTCTAAGAGATCAACGTCTATCCCTTGGTCGAAATTAACTATGATATTATTCAAAATGGTTGGGCTGGCCGCGTCATCAACCCTAATACCAGTTCCACCTGCCCCACCCTCAAGCAATGTTCCGTAAAGTGTGTTATTGAGAATCCGGCCATAGGGAACCGCACCAACATCGCCGTCTACCAGTGTGGCAGAACCGCTATACCGGATGGCGCCACCTGTGTTGTTTAAGAGATCTCCGTTTCCGTAGAGTAAATTATTGATGATGGATACGCCGGGTACCAACCTGTCCGAATTTAATTGTGAAAGATTTCTGACAGGGCCTGGATGAGGATGATTACCCTCGGTTGCAACTCGGGGTCCATCATCACTCAATATCCCCCAGGAGTCAGAGTTTGAAATCGTACTTGCAGTAACACTAAATGCACCCTGGTCACGGTGGATATTTGAATCTCCAAAGTGGATCGGATCAGACGTAACGGTGTAATAAACATCGTCGACAAAAATACGAGCATTGGCTTGATCGACGCCAGGCGGGAGCGTATTGAATATTTCTTCGATTGCCAATCTGTGATTGTCCTGCCAAATCCCAAACGTATTCAACTCAGTGATTTCTATTGCGTCATAAGTCGATGCGTTTGGTAATTCAACGGAGAGTTTTTCCCCGCCTATACTCACGTTTAATTTCCCAAAGCCCTGGACTCCACCTGTTGAATCCCACGTATACGACCAATCCACACCTTCATCTTGAGTGAGCTTAAAGGCATCCACACTCTTAAATGTTTTTATGTCAACAACTAACCCTGTCGGATTAGTACTAATAACAGCTAGGTCTAGCCATTCTCCTGCGCCACTGATTGTCACGACGGGGCCATCTGCCGTGGCGGTCACACCTGTTATTGCGTTGGCTGGTTCATTAATGGCAGCAGCAATACGGGTCGCAATTACAGTTGGAGTTGAAGATGTGGTAACTTGGGTTACTGCGATGTGACCCACCGCGTTTGGACCATCACCAGCGGGATCAATTTCAAAATTCGTTGTGCCAATGCTCAGGATATCACCTTCGTTAGCCGCGGTAACGGTCACATCAATATCCCCGTTCGGGTCACCAACTTGGGCACGCACGACCAAATCACCTACGGCATCTCCCTCAAGACTGATGCCCAACGCTACTCGTCGTTCAGGATTTATGCCGTCTGGCAGAAAGTCTGAGGGGGCTTCAGAGTGGTAATGTCCCAGAGCAATTGGGGCGTTAAACGCCGCATTCCATTGCGTATGTACAAGCCTACCTCTTCCGACAATATCATCGGCCACAGTCAGTACGGAAAGGTTGTTATCGCCGTAGTTGAATTTCATATCGTCTCGGAATCGCCCGCCGATTTCCCCGTGCATCTCATCACCACTCGCGTGCGATGTATCAATTCGATACCCCACTTGCTCAAGAAAACCGTCTATTGGTGGCGTTACCAACCAAGGTTCATTATTATTCTCTGGCGGTAGATAAGCTGGCCCTGGGTCATAATTAAAATCGTGATGTCGCGCATCTTTTATGTCTAAGATACTATCTAAACTGCTACCATCGGCACCAACCGATAATGAAATTTGATAATGCCCAACCTTTTCGGGGGCATGGTTTAATACCCCCAAATTCTGGTTCCTATACAACCTCCCGGTTTCTCGTGATCCATCGAATAGATCGTCGGGGGTGTATAAGAGCGCGGCTTGGAAAGCAGTCGAACTATAAGAAGGGTCATGTTTTGCAAGACTGTCAGGTGCACTGCTCACTCCAACATAATAGACACTTTGAGGATTCGCAAACCCATTAACATCAAGTGGTGGAACCGTGTAGCTTAGTGTGGGATCACTCCTGTTCTCCCCCGGTAAGTTTAAGTTAGGATCGCCATCATCGTTTCGTGCGAGCTCAACACCATTACGATCAAAAATCCGTAGTACGGCATCTAAATCCGAGGTTATCGAATATGCCCGGAAGTTGACATTTAACGTTTCGCCGCCCGTAAGTTCGACTTGAAACAAATCAACGTCTTTCGATGGATTTACGTCCCAGTAGTCATTATCACCAATATTTCCGTTGGCAACGTAATTCGTTGAGTTACCTGTGATTGGAGTAATAGTTGCGGTGAGAATTGTGTCATTAAACTCATTAACTAGAGCCGGCTGGGGAACCGTGTGGGCGCTCGGATCGGCAAATAAATATACACCGCCGAACAGATTCAGAATATTACTAGCAGTCGTAGGAAAATAATTTGTGTGACCCGGAAGTACTAAATTCCGTAGATCAGGGAAACCATCGTCATTTATCAAATCGGGGCCACTTTGCCCAGTAATCGCAGCATACGTTCCACTATTACCAAAAGTCGCCTGGACATCCGTTCGGTTGATTATATCTCGGACCCTACGTGCAATCTCCCAATCTTCCAATTCTGAATGAAAAGGAATTGCGACATTCCCTTCTGCCACTCCATTCGTACTTAAAATGTTGTCGAATTCAAAACGAACCGTGGAAAAACCATTTGCCAAATCAAAATATTCACCATCGTGTATATATGCACCAGACGACAGTACCAACCTCGCGCCTTCAGAAAATCGTTCGTTTATATCCCACGATCTTAGCAACCGTCCATTATCATCTAAAACGATATTGGTCGGCCGAATCTCAAGCTGATAAGATCCCGACGTAATATCATCCTCTCGTGCCTTGTCATTATCAACAAGAATACCGTTACTGGTACTACCAGTGATGTCTTCACCACGAGAAGCCATGCCAACAATAAAATCATCAAAGTATATCCCCTGGGAGGAATTATCCCAGTAACGTCTTACGCTCCGAGCCTCCCCGAGAGCATCACCTTGAAGCGGTCCGAAGTTATGTCCAAGTGGCCCAAATGTAATTACACGGTGCTCTGCACCAATGACTCGTATCATGTCGTTCCAGAGTTGAAATCCATCAGGTACAGTGGCGGTGCCAGTAAGCGATTCTTGTATATAGGAAGCATTGTTAACTGAAATCACATTGATGACGAATTCATTTTCAAGCCTGTCATGTATTTCTTGCGCTACTTGATTCCTTGTCATCCCTTCATGAATCCAAACATCTACATTACCAGCACCTACGCCAGCATTACCCTCAATAAAATCAAAATCGTCGACTAAGGCTTCTATAGCTTCTATATCGGAGCTTGCCGTAACATTAATCACGCCTGGTACATCGTCTTTAACTCCAACGTCATATTGAGGAGTGCGCGGAAGACGATTGTCTATTTTTACCGCTTCAAAATTCAGTCGTTCACCGTTAATGTGAGATTTTATTATATACTCACCATCGTTGTTCACCGGCAGACGACTAGCCAGTTTATGAGCCACATCCGCTGCATCGTCCGCCGTGTCTACGGGAACTGCGACGTTACCCGGCGTTGTTACACCATCAGTATCAAACTCAAATGTCAACGGAGAAGGGGTACCGAGATAGGTGTGTTCAATAGTTACGGTAGAGCCGTCCGGCAGTAAGTCAGCAGCGGGGGCAACAATTGTAAATCCAGAATTAAATTCAAAACTCGCTACTCCGGCGTCACCATCTACTTGGAAGATCTCACCATCGCGAATATAAGATCCATCAATCGCATATAGTTCAGTACCATGCAAATTATTGAGGCCATAAGTCATCGTTCCAGCTGTACTAGCTTCTATTCGCAGGCGTAAGTGATCAGAACCCGCATAATCTCCAAGCGGCACTCGTACTTGCCGCCAGTTACTCGTACCGAAAATTACGCCTTGATCTACACCACCAAAATCGTTACTTGCGACTAACGGTTCCCACTGCCCACTGTTATCGGAAATGAAAACACGAATGGAATCTAAGGGACCGTCAGGGGTAATGTCATTGGGAATGTCCGAAAAATAGTTAAAATACAATTTCGGTAGATCGCCTTGATCTATATCACGCAGGCTAAACTCGTTTGTAATAATCGTACCATCAGCACCCCCGATAAAAGGTATCCCCGAGTCATTAGGAGTAAATTTTAAACTCGTAGACAAAAATTCATCTGGTTCTCCAAGGCCATGTCCTGGATCGTTTCCTTTTTCTACCGTTTTCTCCCAAGGATTTTCGGAATTAAAACCGAACGAAAGACCGCGATACCCTCCCTGTATGCCAGGGGCTTTGATATTCCAATCTCCATCCTTAAACACCCGCATAAGCTCACCATAGCTATCCGCATCATTTGGATTGGCAACGTTGATTGCTACGACCAAACCTTCAGCGGTTATTGCGAATAGTATATCCTCATATCTCCCATTCTCAATTCCGGATGCTTCTAACTGACCGGCTCCAATCTTTGTAAGGCTTTGAAAATGCAGTCTCGGGTTACTTAGGTGAGCGGCTTGAAGTGCTGGATTTCCTGGATGTGGGGGAAAATCCGCACCTGGAAGATTTGTATTTCCAATGGGTTCAAGATTAATACCAAGGGTATCAAAATTGAAAACGGTTCTTTTGGTGAAGCTGCCAGCACCATCATCCTCCCGCAGCCAAACATCGACTTTCCCAAGAGGTTCACCGCCTATATTTCCATTAGGCGTAAATACTGGAGCTTCACCAACTGGTAACGCAGGCATGCCTGGGCGATTAAATTTATCTAATTGGTAGATAGAGCCAAAATCATCCACAGCATAATTAAAGCCTTTATGTTCAACTATTCCCGTTACGGTACGAACTACTCCTGCATCGTGATTATAAGGATCATTCGTCAGTGAGTGTCCCGGATCGTCGAACTGCGAAAGATCTATCCGAGCAGCGGCAAAATGACTTGTGTGAGCCCAGTCAGTTCTAGGATCAGGATTGTAAGTACCGGAGGTTCCGGCTACAACGGCCGAAATTGCCTCACCGGTTTCTGGCGACATCTTAAATACGATATTTCGCATGTAATGATCTTCGGGATTCACACTCGGTCCCGCAGGAGTGTAATGCGGGTGGGTGGTGGTTGTGCTCATCCATGGACTATACTTTAGCTTAGGAGCGGGATCTTGTAGAATACTATCGCCCCCTACCCCTTGCCGACCAACTGCCCACAGAGAACCGTCAGAGTAGACCATCGCATCCATGTTGAATCCCGCACCCAGTCGGCCCCCAGTGAGTGGTCTGCCATCATGGTTTTGAATAGATACAACCCTGCTGGTACCAATCGCAGGCCCAGTAAAAGTTCGGATATTAGTAGAACCAACTTCTCGGACTAGAGATTGTTGTTGAGGGGTTGTTCCTGCTGATACATATGAAGCAAATTCCCAATAGCCATCTGAGCCGGCATCTGTTGGAAAACTACCGTTATCTCGGATGGCGTTAGTTTCGAAAGACATCAACTTTCCATCAGCTGGATTTACGGCAAAATCGTTAAAACCCTCATTATCAGGATATGCGAAGATGTCATCGACTTCAGACGCACCCGTATATGGATCAATCGATTCAACGTCTCCACCACCAAAATAATTATTTCTCATGACAAACAGCGTTAAATCACCGAGGTGCCAGTCAACAATACGCGACTCCATTTCAGCGGCCAATTGCGTTCTGCTGGGGACTGTTGGAATGGGATTTATGTCGCTTATGGATAGTAACAATCGACCAGAAAACGTAAGTACGAGACGCTCTGGTGCATCGGTAATATTTGTAACTAAACCCTCTATACCCTGCCCATCAATCGCATTCTTAATTTTTTGTAAGATATCGCGTCGAGTAAAGTCTTGGAAGATGCTTATTTCAACTGGGATATTACCTGGTTGTGGCCCTCTACCATCCGCTATCAATTCAAACCGTTTGTTGCCAATTTCTATAACATCGTAATCAAGAACATTAAAATAACGTACCCTATCGTCGAGATTGGCTGGAACCGGGGCTATGTCAATGTAGCCCGTCTGATCATCGTTAAATAAATTCGTAACCTCTGCGCGTTCAAATACTTCTAGATGATTGGGATCACTATACGGAACCTCAGATGCGGGTTCAAAAAGGTGATCTTCTACTATTCGATTAATATTCGAGGATGGGCGCAAACGAACAAGAGGATTGGGGGACGCTGCAATATCAAACCCGGTTAACTCCTGATCAATTAGTGAGTTCGGTAAAACTTGAACTGTATAATCACCCGCCGATAACGCACAATAACCAATGTACGGGTCGGTGACGCCCACCGAACCTCGACCTAGATCCTTTACCTTGTTTGGTTCGCCTATTAACGGTTGATCATCGGGAATATTGGAGTCCGTGCCGATGCATATTAGGTCACCGCCAGCATCTCGAACATAAAGGGTCGTATTGGCGCGTGAAAGACCATCGGCATAGTCAATATCAAAGGTAAAAGGATAAGTATCGAGTTCGGCACTCAGATCGTCTACTTGAAAATCTCGGATGGAAGTGGGTGCGACACTGAAGCTATACGTGTCGTTATCGTTGCCATCATCAATGACTCCCGCAATACTAATGGCAGCACGATCCACTTGCAGTAAATTACCAATTGACGTTACGCCAACGCCCGCCTGTTCAGACTTTTCACCACTCAGTGGTGAATGGACGGGTTGACCGAGCGCAGTAACACCAATATCGGCATATGAAATATTGGCATAACGAACCGTTGATCCCGGTTTTGTTTCCACGTCCTGTAACCGGATAGACATTTGATAGAACCCGGTACTTATTCCCGCCTTCAAGTTATGAATTCGATCTGCTGCAGGATTGCTACGAATTCGTATGTGATAGGTACGCGTAACCCCTACAGGGCCTGGCAACTGAAAACGCAATCCTGAATCTCGCGGATTAGTCGACCAATAATCAATCTCATCGCCTTCCATCAAAGACGCGGGCGGAACAGTTAATATGTCACTGCCAAACAATGCTGCACGCGTATTACGTTCATCTAACGTATTTATAGAGCGGGCAAGAACCTTATCGTTTCCATCAATCAATTCGACCACCGTATCGAGCGTATGGCTGGTTTGATCTATATCAACCCACACGGTGGTACCCGCATCCGCTTCGAAACTGTATACGTCCATATCCTCTTGATGATTAATGAGGCCATACACTTCAAATCCTAAATGTCTATTCTCGTCACCAGATTTTTGATTCCGCGCAAGCGATCCAAGATATTCCGCCCCAGATGCGGTCGCATTTCTCCCCGGATAAGTTGAATGGCGATATTCCGCACCGACTATAGCCTTAACGTTCGCATCATGTGCATAGGTATCAACTAAGATCGTATCCCAGTCGCCTGCTGTGGGTAACGACGTGGGGTCCGTACCATCATTATTGGTGTCAACTAGCGGATCACCATTGGCTTGGACACCTGCCCCATGCGAATCGTCTAGTAAGGACGTTAATACAACGGGGGATTTTGGTTGGCCGAGAATCTGAATGGCACCACCAATCCGATCGTCAATTTCCAACGGATCGCCCATTGCCGTGAAACCTGCATCGGTCCCAAAGAGTTTTACAACCAAACTTGCTTCGGAAGAGCTTTGCAATCGCAAACCGCCAAAGGAATGAAGATCATCAACAATAACCCGACCGTCACGACGATCTGGCCGACCAGAATCCACCAACACATGGACAATGGAATGATCATCCCAGATGCCTTGGGTCGTCAACGTCTCGCCACGAATCAACATCCCATTGTAATCATTATTCTGCAAGCGATTATCTATAATCAATGGCCCCGCATTATCTTCATACCCCTGTAATCGATCCGCAAAACCGGTACTTCGTCCGCGGTCCGTTACCAAGCGGTTTGTTAGGGAATTGGCATTGATACTAATCGCAGGTGAATTTATGGCCTTGTTCTGTCCGCCAACAAAATTTGTCGCGTTCATGCCGATGACTCCGGCATCTGTTAATACCACTACGGTGTTTCCTGCCAACCCCGTGGTTGCCTGCGTAATCGTTACAACGTCGCCGACTGCCGAAGCGCTAAAATCAGGGTGACCGTCAATCGCTGCTGCCAAGTTAGTCGCCGTGGCGGCGTTTGTTGGGGCAACAGCCCAAGTATTAGGTCCATTCACGGCTGCGTTAAAATCAATATCCGTAGCTGGGTCAGCTGTTGCCCGCAGAGTAACTCTGTCTCCGTTTCCGTTAGCAAGTTCACCACTGTCAATTATGGTGACTGTGGCTGTGGCTGCCACGCCGGACGGTGTCTCATTTTTATAAATCAAATTATCGATGAGAACGGGTTGTGAATTGGTTACGTGGATTACAGCCGGTGTATTTTCTCCTCGTCCAAACCGATTAAGTGGTCCTTGACCCGCTATGAAACCCACGGAATTATACTCAAACACGCTGTTAGTGATACGCGCATCGGCTTGTCTAATTTCAACAACGTTAAATCCCGCAAAGTCACCTTCAATTCGATTTATCGCGCCACCATACGCCAGCACGACATTATCAAGGGAAAGACTACTGCTCGGCGATGCGTACAGCCCACCCCAATTACCCGGGGCTGCAGCGATGGGACCGTCGTTATTCGTATCAAAGGATCCCCCAGTCCCATATCGGTCGTCTAAAATACTTGTAAAAATAACCTTGTTTTTTGCACCACCTTCAGCAATCAATTGGGCACCAACCCCAATTTCAATGCGGCTACTATCAAGTTTCATAACTACCGATTGATCCAGCATCAAACGGGCATTTAAATTAGGAAGCAGTCGGAAATTGCTCTCTAACAATTCGCCCCCTATTGTCGTACCGTCGTCGACAAATACAGAATCGGTTTGATTTATTTCCGCGATAAGTTCAAATGCGCCATCACGTTTTGCGGCATTAAACCCAAAGGCATCATTGTCACTAACGGCATTTGCGCCACTAGTGTTGACGCCAGCAAGTGCCACTAATGCTCCTGTGGCAGTAGCCGTCACACCTAGTAGTGCGTTCGCAGGATCATTAATGGCATTTGCCATCGCTGTTGCAATATCTGCAGAAGTATCAGTCGAGGCCACGACAACTGGGACATTACCCGTTGTTACACCATTACCAGCGGTATCAATTTCGAAATTCGTTGTGCCGATACTCAAAAAATCACCATCGACAGCTGTATTGCCAGTCGCAAGTATTGTGACTTCGGACAATTCTGTACTACGATAAATTCGCCGTCCGATGAAGTCATTTGATAAGGTGAGTAAACGTGTAAGTCGCAACGCGTTTTCTTGCTGATGCCTCAATGTAAATTGTTCTGTGGATTCTGTTGGTTGACTTACAAAGCCATTGCGATCGACAAACTCCATTTTGTATTTATACGTTCCATTCGCCAATTCACCAGTATTCTGCTGTAATGGGGTACCAACAGTCAAAACTAATGACAACTCACTATCGTCCCTAAAAGCTCCACCAGCTGCCCCCGTAATAAACATGTTTTCCTGAAGGACATGAACTATGTCTTTATCATCCATCCGGCCGGACACATTTAACGTATGAATCTCTTCAGTCGCCGGTGTTGCAATGCTAATGAACAATCCATTAATTGTATTGTCGACGATAAAATTATCATGAATATCTGGCCCTATCCTGTCGTAATCATACGTAAATGGCGATGGACTTCCCGACTGGAAAACTGGAGCATGAAAATTTGACTCCTCAAAACTATCCGGAGTCGCGCTGATTGCCGCGGTTCTAGATGTTGTAATTTGACTATGCGAAACACTAGCACGTGCGTCCAACAGGGAAATCGGGTCCACAACCTGAACAACAGAGTCGATAACAACGGTACCACCCCCATACCGAATATCCGCGTGATTAATGTTATCCAAAAACACGCCCTTACCTTCATAATCAAATCGACTTAGATCGCGACGATCAATATCACGACTAATAAGAAGACCACCCCAATCACCTTTGTTTGGTTCCGTATCAAACGAATTTTCATCCAAACCTAAGCTTTCGTCGTCAGCGGACGTAAAATGCACGTAACCATCGTTCCCAGCGTCGCCAAAATCACCTTCGCTTAACGGCAAAACATCTTCGATCACAGCAAACCCCTTAGCACCGTGATCTAACAGAGGTTCACCATTTTCTCGTGTTATCGTGATGACGGTGCTTCCTGGTAGGACTGTGGCAGTGATTGTACTATCGATGCCACCAACAAAATCTGTCGAGGTCATGCCAACATTTCCGGCATCTGTTAACGTCACGATGGTGTTTCCTGCCAGCCCCGTGCTTCCCTGCGTGATCGTTACAACATCGCCGACTGCCGAAGCGCTAAATTCGGGGTGACCGTTAATCGCTGCTGCCAAGTTAGTTGCCGTATCGGCATTTGTTGAGCCAACAACCCAAGTATTAGGTCCGCTCGCAGCTGCTGCGGTAAAATCAATATCCGTAGCTGGGTCAGTTGTTGCCCGCAGAGTAACTATGTCTCCGGCAACCAGCTCATCCCTATCTGTTATGGTGACTGTGGCGGTCGCTTTGTCACGATCATTAATGGCAGCTGCAAGCGTTGTCGCAATATCCTCTGGTGTGTCTTCAGAGTTCACGAGAACTTGGACGTTACCCGGTAATACAGCAACACCATCATCAGCCCTATCAAATTCAAAATTCGTTGGGCCAATCGAGAGAACTTCACCAGCGACCGCGCTAAAGCCAGTTGCTGTTACCAGAACGTCATTTTCATGTTCATCGAAGCGAAACAAGTTCGGATCTCCACTTGCATCGGCTCCCAAGGGCACAATATTCCCGCGGTGATCCACGAATGATGGAGTGCCTAGAACCTGTAACGACCCAGCGCTGCGATCCAATGATGGGACAACGGAAGTGCTTCCGGCAGATATCCACGATCGGCGCATCTTAAAGATTGCACCAGCATCTATCATGACAGTCACATCTCTCGGGATTTCAAATGCGGCTCCTTCGTCCAAGACGATGCCAAGGTTTCCTTCAAACCCGAAGTTATATGTAAAGTTATCAAGTTCAGAGCGAATATCCCCATCAAGACCCCCATTAGGAAGGACGCGCACAACATCACCGCGGTCCGGTTGTGCTGTATTTGCTAGATACGGCAGGGCATGACCAGATGTCGTAACGTTGAGCGCATCTCGTATCCGTTTAAACGGTGCTTGAAGAGTTCCATCGCCGCCTACCGCCGCTGACTTGTCTACATAAATGGTACGAGCTTGATCATCAGCCATATTTTCTGGATCACTTGGTGCAACCGCCTTGAACCAAAAATCATATACACCACCGGGGGTTCCATCCGCATCACCATCGAGTTTAGTTTCAACAACTAAGGGTTTGGCAATTTCCACTGGATTGTCTACATCAATGATCCCATTCGTATCGAATGGGCGGTAATTCAACCGCAGTTCATACTGACCTTGAGTAAGCCCTCCGATACCGCTATTTTCAACCATTGGGTCATAACTTGTGTTACCACTGGCACTTACCCCGATATAGTATTTTCCGGGACGTAACTCGACATCAATATAGGAGTCCCTGCTGAAATAGTCATCGTTGTAAGCTATGAGATCTTTAATTTCTTCGTCGTTAGAATCTAAAAGAGGTATAAGCTGTCCGTTGGGATCCCTCACCGGCAACCCTGAATTGACATCCGTCTGCACCCGTACCTGATATAAATTCATCGATGTGTCAAGCAATTGCTTTTCATCAACTAAGTCCAATAAACGCTCGGCCATAGTCTCGGCAGTGAAAATTCCTTTTTGAGCAACACTGAATTCATACATGTCAATGTCTATACTCTCGGGTCGCATTAAACGTTGTAGATGAACAATATCCTGGTTGCCTGGATATTGTTCTTCAATATCCTTAATTGGGGTAATATACCTAGCACCATCGGGTGTATTCTCTTGACCCATGATCGCGGCCAGATCGTAGGCATGTTCTAACCCCAACGAATGTCCTATTTCATGAAAAGCGATTTGAAACCAATCTTCATACCGCTCATCATTCCAATCCTCTGCCTTATCCATAAGAACGATCTCTTGGCGAATATCCTCAATCCAAACGCGATTGTCGCCCTCACCGAACAATCCACGCGTTCCCTGAGATTCAGGTATGGCGAGCGCATTGTCACATCCACCACGCACAACCGAATCGCTACAACCGAGGGTCCGCATGTCACCAGTAGCGACGATTAACCCATCTTCAGCGGTTTCCACAAACTGCACGCCGGCATAGTTAGAAATCAACTCAAATACTTCTCTCGCTCGTGTTTTCTGTTCCTCGGTGATTGCATTGTAACTAGGCTGTACCCCTCCGGCAGTTCCCGGAATCAACCCAATAACGGATCGAAAATTGTATTCTATAGTTTCGATGCCGCTGAAATTATCAACGTCGAGGATATGCATGGCATCATCAATTGGAATATCTCGATGCCCGGGTTCGTCCTTTCCACCAGGGAAATCGAGTAACAATCTTTCGCCCGCGTTATCGGAAGGCCTAATGGATTGCTGGATGATGACTCCCCTAGTTGCCAAACTGAGCCCGCGAATTTCACTCGCCAACACAATTCCAGCGTCGCCAGAAATTTCAATCGTCGTTTCTGCTGAACTTCCCGGTAGGGCTCTGGCAGTCACACCAGAGATGGCGTTGATAGGATCATTAATCGCCGTTGCGATCGTTGTTGCAATTTGGTCCGGAGTGTCAGCCGCGTTCACGACAACTGCGACGTTGCCCGTTGCTACACCATCACCAGACTTATCAAATTCAAATTGATACTCACCAGACCCGTCCGCAGCAACAATTGTAAAAATTTGTCCGTCATCAAATTTGTCACCACCGGTGAGAACGACAACCGTGGAACCAGTATCCCACAGCGTTAAATCAGTACCCCACTGCTCCGACAACTCTTCCACAGTCGCATCACCGTTTTCATCAACACCAGTGAATGTAGAACCTGGATCATCAGACAAATCGACAACAGTTGGAGCAAGAGGGCGATATTCGGATGTCCCAACGCGTAAACGATAAGTACCGGACTTTCTGTCTGAGTTATCAATATCATTTTCAAACGTCAACAGCACCGCATTAAGCTCGGCGTTATAAATTGCGGATTCCGGAAAAATCACTTCATCATCAAGATTTGTCGCCGTTGGATGAATCGAGTCCGGTATATCATCATTGCCGTTCAAATCCGAAGCATGATTCAAATAAATCAGTTGGTAAAAACTCGTGTTTTCAGCCGAAGCTCGTGATAACTCATCCTCGGTAAAATAAACAACTATTTGCTTTCGATTTTGCTGTAGAGTCCCATCATCCTGTCGAATTACGGGCTGAGGAACGACCGATATAACCTGCGGCGCTAAATCCAGTTCAAACCCTATGCTCTGATCGGCACCATTATTAATCCCGTCGTTTGTTAAATCGCCTACCCGAAAGCCATCACTATTCTGTAGTGAATTAGCCCCATCGCCAAAAATATCAATTTGGTATAAATCGTCCGGAAGTGTTTCACCAAAACGTACGACGATGTGATTGGAAGCCGTATCCGGCACGCCGATATACGCTGGTTGCACAACAATATCATTGGCGCCTGATGTCGTTATTGGAGAATACACGAGAGTCGGTTCGCTAGCGATATTAGCAAACTGATCACCTGCAACAACTTCAATGCGGATAAGCGACCTTGCCGACTCAAGAATATCAAACGCTTCAATTAAATCTGCAGTCGACGTGGCTCTAATGGTGTTTGAGTTTAAAGTAACATCAATTCGGTTACCAATAACGCCAATTGCCGGTAAGGCATTATTCCCTAAATCTCGCTTGCTGAATACTATTTGGATATCATTCTGTGCTTCGCCAAGTCTGACGGCAGTAAAGCTAACTGTTACAATATCATTACCAGCACCGTCCACCAAACCGAAATTTGTCGTTGCACTGGCCGGGTTAAATTCACCATCTAAACTACGTGTTATTTGAATACCTTCGACGGATGCCTGATTAAATACTTGATTCTCGTCAAAACGAAACAACAGTTCGCTGGGCGCGACAGTGCGAATACTCCTATCGCCATCAAGTGCTAACAGATCGCCAGCGCTAGGCTGAATTCCTATCAACTGCGGACCGACCGCTAACAAACGGCGATCTTCTAGTGACTCAAGAAACAACTGACGTGATGACACACGTGGCTTGTCCTGATTCTTGTTTCTTAACATCTGTTTTCCCTTGCGGAGTAAGGAGTCACGACGATTTTTTTCTGTCGTCATTTACTATCCCTCGATATCGAGTTACTGCTGGGTTTTAGATCAGACATCTGTCTAAATCCTCATTAACCAGCTAAATCAAAGTAAATATCACATCGCTGCAATCAACAAATCAAGCCCCTTTTCAGGAACTCGCATTTGCGTAAATTCAAGTAACAATAAAAGGCTGCAAAGACATACCTTTACTGCAATTCTATTGGAATCGGTCAATTATAGTTTTTTAAGATTTTTGTGCAAATACCGACGGGGGGCTTTACACCCCCCATATGTGGCGATTCCTATCCGCTAATAGCGGATTGCACCACATATGACGGTAACGATCATTGAACTGCTGGGATCAAAAGACCGCCAATCTGCGTTACCACAGTGGCCAGCGGACGAATTCCCAACAGTTTTAGATTTTTTACATTCCTTAAAGGTTAGTATCTATTTATTAACTCATCCAATAATTCCATACGGCATAACCTATCAATGTCGCTAAAAAGCGGTCGTAATAGACTCTGCGCGCACTATATTTGTGGTTGATTCTACCCAATCAACGCTTGGCAACGCTATAGTGATTCGGCATCTAATCGACCTTATAAAAAAATATAATGTGGTGTTGTATTCCTTGTTTTTGTTAACCGAATCCAGGTAAACGTAAATCAAAAAGACCAAAAATATCATCTTGTGTTAATCCCGCACTCGCTGGTTTCTTAGTGCTTGAAAATATCGTATCAAACAACTCACGTTTTGCTTCAAGCACTGAATGTATTCGTTCTTCAATGGTTCCCACACTCAACATCCGCGTAACAGTAACCGTCCCCACCGCTCCAATGCGATGCGCTCGATTGATTGCCTGATCTTCTACCGCTGGGTTCCACCAACGATCAAACAAAAAGACGTATTCACAAAACTGCAAATTCAACCCTACAGCACCTGCGCCATAGCTCATCAAAATCACCGAATGATCGGGGTCATTCTTAAACTTATCAAGAATTGCATCTCGTTTTTTCGAGGCAATCCCTCCGTGATACTGTAAGGGCCCAAACCTTTCTAACCGATCTGATATTTTTTCCAGAGTCTTTACCCACTGGCTAAAGACGATTGCTTTCTTACCACTGGCCGCAACCTCTTCAATGTCGGCTTCAAGTCGATCTAATTTTGCACTTGCACCGGTAACAGGATCAAAATTACATATCTGTTTGAGCCGTAACACCAACTCGAAAACATGCTGAATCGTCAGGCTGTCTCCCATTTGATTCAGCTTCATCACTCCATCGGTCTCCGCAATCCGATATCGCTCCCACTGCTGCTCAGTCAACTGCAACTCCGCATCGCGATTCATGATCGGTGGCATATCCGTCATCACCACATCTTTCGTTCGCCGCAGCACATAGTCACCTACTAGTTCAGCAGCTCGGCGAGGTTCGATCCCGGGGTGGAGATAGCCCGGCGACAAAAACTCGAAGATACCGACTAAATCATCACAGCTATTCTCCACCGGCGTACCTGTTAATGCCCAACTCCGACTGCGGGGAATACTTCTGATCACTTTACTAGTTGAACTCGATCGATTTTTGATTCGTTGGGCTTCGTCGAGCAGCATTAGATCAAACTGGGCGTCATCGCGGACAATCGACTCATAGTCCCGTAATATAAGCTCGTAATTCGCAATCGTAACTGCCGCAGAGGTTTGTTGCCATTGCCAATCACGCTTTACCGAATCTCCCTCGACAATCATTACCGGTATTTCCGGTGCCCACAACGCAAACTCACGCTGCCAATTACTCACCAGTGGCTTGGGACATACTAATAGCACATTGCGGATCTCGCCAGAAAACAACAACATGCGAATCGTCGTTATCGCTTGCATCGTTTTACCTAACCCCATCTCATCTGCCAAAATGGCCGAGAACCGCGGATACAAGAAAGCCACACCTTCATACTGATAAGGAAAGGGGTCAAATGGAAATCGCAGCGAAGCGCCGTGCGCTAACGATTCAAGAGGTGGCTGCAGCAAGTAATACAGGCGATCTTCTAACTTAATGACATCTTGTGGTGGTAGCATCCGAGTGGGTCGCTGACCTTTGCGAATCCGCGGCTTCGCCTTAAGCCGTGATGCACTTGCCTGGCTAGCACTGTCGTCGGATTTCTCATCGACATCGTCGCAGGAATTATCTTTGTTTGAAAATGAATTCCATGTTGCCGACTCCGGAAAACGAAAACCTAGCACACGGACGTCAGCCAAATCCATATTAAATGTCACGACGCTGGGAGATTTTACAGTCCATTGCATCTCCAGTGATTGAATCTCAGGGTTTCGCTTTAGCGCCGTTTGCCAACCGGTCGTATAGAAATCAACACGCGGCAACAATGAATACACCCCTGCTCTCATAGCATTAGCTACTGGTCTGTTTTGCCACGACGCGACTTCAGGGCGAGTGTCGGCGTTATTCTCAGGACGTCTTCGAGGGCGCAGCTCTGCCCTAGAATATTGTTTGCGCCGCTGTGGCAACATTCCAACCATCACTCCCCCTTTCTTGACCTTAAACTATCAACCTGTTACGCTGCCCGAGCCCCACGCCGAGCCTCTTCAATGGCATCCGTTATTCGACCAAATGGCTCGTCAATCGGAATCGTTTCCATAAATATCTGCAATTCGTGTATTACAACAGATTGTGAATGCTCAACATCATTCAGCTGTATTAGTGGTACATCTATAAAGGACTGTAACGAATTCAATTGCGGCTGATTTGCAAGAATCGCAACCGGCGTTTCCAACCCTTTCTCGACTAATGAACGACCCACTAGCTCTCCATACAAAAAGGGCTTCAGCGATACTCCATACAAAATCTGCTGAGCACGGTTCGCGCGCACAGGAGCGGTACAATGAAACTCCAAAGGTCGACCACCCAAATTTAATATGAGATAACCACCGATACAGCCCACTTCATCGTGATCCACCACGGTAATAAATCCCAGTGATACTTGTGCTTCTTGTTCTGACACTAACCGATCACCCCTAAACCCTGTTTATCTACACTGCCTGATTTACCAACTACAAACTCACAGACATACCCATATTGCCCTGTTTTACAACAACGACAAATCAGCATCATCGGATAATTCGGTAAAACCCGCATACCAACTTGATGCAAAACTTGGATTTAAGCCGTTAACGTATGCAAATCACAGTGCAGTTATCGCGAGCGTGATTACAAGGCATCAACAAATCGTTGAGCGCTCGCCAATAGCGTATCAAGATGCCGCATATATAGATGATCTGCTTCAGCGATCACTTCGACCGACACTAAGTCGCCCAACTCGGAGTCTCGCACTTTGTCTACCAAGATATCAGCAAGTCCGGCAAATGCCGTATTGCCGTCGGTCAATTCAGATCCACCATAGATAAAGTGCGTGGGTACGTTCAGATGTTCAACTAATTTAACAATATTGTATCGATCTTGTGCGCCATATTTATCAACATAGGATGCTGCGGTAATCAACAACGGAAAGGGAAAGGTCACATCAACTAACTCGTCCATTAATCCTTTGGCGATCAAATTCTCTGCAGCGCCAAAAGAAGCTCGAAACTCACCTGAACGCTCACCCTCGAGAAAAATTTCGTGCTCTAACCGCGGTGGTGAGATGGCCAACACTGCAATCACAAGATCCGACGTCTCTTGAGATTGGTAAAACACCGTCTTGATCGCGCCCAAGCTGTGACCAAGCAGCACCACTCGCTCATACCCAGCCTGCTTGGCCCATTGAACCCAAGAGGCAATATCCTGTACACAATCAGCAACGGTTTCATAACCGGATCCCAAACGACGCACCCCCATCTTGAAGGACCCAACATAACAATAATCATGCCCTCGGGTGTTCACTCGCAGCACATCCCACTGCTCGCCATGTAAGCCCTCGGCCAAGACATTCATCATCGTGCTGCCGTAGAAATTGCTGCCAACACCATGCAAGCAGACAATTAGACCCTTCGAGTTTGAAGCCACATCACTAGCGGCATTCACACTCCCGCGAGTAATAGCTCCATCAAGCCGCACGCCGTCGCGAGTTTGGGTCTTAACTAATTCAACGATCATGAATCATTTGCAGCAAGCTGACTAAGAACTTGCAGTACACCATTTAGATGTGCGAGCCGCGGGCCATAGCGGTCAACAAATTCTTGCAACATGTAATCACTATCACGTAGCGTATCTTCACTATCTTCGACCTCTGCGGTGAGCCCCATTAAAAAATCATTCTGGACATCACTCAGCGTCTCAGCAGCTACTCGGCAACGATTCGCCAACTCGGGATTCGCTTTTTTCCATTTACCTAACTCATCAGCCCGCCCACGCTGTTGTGCTTGCATCTGACCGATCAACTCTTTGAGCAACGTATTTGACGTTTCCTGCTCAGCAACCATTCGCCTCATCAACCCAGCTAAGAGTGCATTGACATCCGCAGCGGCATCTCCAGCATCATCCGTCGAACCGGTACTTGCTGTTACATCAATACTACTAAATGCTGCTTGCAGCGGATTGTCTTTTGAATCGGATGCCATCCATTGTATCCCTTGTAAAAATATAAAACGCATTGACTACTTCTATTGTTTACAGCATACGAAAAAAGAGCAAGGGTGTTTTACCGAAGCATTGGATGCGGGGGGGGAAACGCAACCCGCCCCTACCGTTGCCATTGGGGGGTTTTTGGGTTATTTTTGATATTATTCATAGGCATTCTACACAATGCCACACCCACCCTATTCATCCTCTGAATCACAAAGAAGTAACTTCATGAGCGACGCCCAACAAGATCAGCTTGACCAACTTATCACCACAGCTAAAGAACGACTCGATGCCCACACCTATGAAACCGTCCAGTGGCACTTCCATGAGTCCACCGGTTGTCCCTTTTGGTTAGAGAAAAAATCCGACCTCAATTTTGACCCACTCACGGAAATCAAGAATTACGAAGACCTACGCAAATTCCCGTTGTTTGAAGACGATTGGCTGCGTGGCGGTCCCGTCCGACGGTGGGTACCCAAGGCATTAGAAGACAAACCAACCTACGTTTTTGAAACGGGTGGAACAACAGGTATTCCTAAAAGCCGTGTGGTGATGGACGACTTCCGCATCGATTATGAAATGTTCAGCGAAACTTTGCCTGACGAATATTTCCCACGCGGTGGCAACTGGATGATGCTCGGCCCATCAGGACCTCGCCGTCTACGCTTAGCCGTAGAACATCTATGCCAACATCGCGGCGGCATTTGTTTCTGCATCGACCTCGATCCGCGGTGGGTTGTTAAACTCATTAAAAAAGGATGGATGGAGCACCTCGAAGAATACAAAAAACATTGCATCGACCAAGCGGTCACCATTCTCACCGCGGGTCATGAAATCAAATGCCTGTTTGCCACTCCCAAACTACTCGACCAACTTGCCCTTGCATTAGAAGACCAAGGGACAAGCCTAAAAGAAATCGGAGTCACTGGAATTTTCTCGGGTGGTACAGAATTCACCCCTCAATGGACTCGCTATTGCGTAGAAGAACTATTCGGTGGTCCACCAGAAAAAAGCGGCATCTACATGACTCCTACCTACGGCAATACCCTGATGGGTCTGGCTTGCAGTAAGCCAGTCACCGCCGAAGATAATTACAAAATCAGTTACCATGCTCCCCAACCTCGCGCTGTCACTGAAGTCGTTGAATTTGAAGACTCCAACACTCCTGTCGCATACGGTGAAACAGGCCGCGTCAAACTAACAACATTAACCAAAGAACTCTTTATTCCCGGTTTCCTTGAAAGAGATGAAGGCGAACGAGAAAAACCATTTGAAACATTTCCCTGGGATGGCGTTTCAGGCGTACGACCCTATCACGTGTTCGCTAAGGGCACCACAGTTGGCGTGTACTAAGCTTAATACATTCCCAATCGTTGGCCCGCTAAACAATCCTACATAACCAAACAGCACAACACGTACTAAAACTATAACAAGGAGATTCCCGTGCTCAATATTCCCGTAATCCGCTGGGGAGAAGAATACGATTCGCTGGACAAGCAAGAAGTCTTACACTTCGCAACCGGTGAAGCCATTGCCAATGTCAGCCAAGCCAACGGCGGCATTATTCAGCGCGATCTACGCAAGTCTGGCAAAGCCCGTGAGATCCTCAAGCAATTCTCCATCGAACAACTCATTGAAATGGTGGGCAAGGCTGGGGAATTCTTCGTCGACGCCACGCTCCCACTAGGCGATGGTGAACAATCTCCTCAGGATTTCATTCATCAACAATCAGCTTCAACCGGATTGCCCGAGCACATGGTTGAACTGGGAATGTCGAAGAACTCATTTGTGCTAAACAACATGGATCGCATTCTCGATGCGCTGACTCGCGGGCTTCCCCTAGATATCCTATCCAACGGCTGGGGTAAAGAAGAGCGTGGCATTCCTATCAGTTACCAAGCTCAAACGCCTATCCTCGGTGCCGTCTTACCATCTAACTCGCCAGGTGTTCATACACTGTGGTTACCCGTTGTTCCCCTACAAATGGGATTGGTATTGAAACCAGGACCTCAAGAACCTTGGACACCTTACCGCATGTTTGCCGCCTACGAAGCTGCTGGGATCCCCCGTGAAATCTGGTGTTTATATCCCGGTGGCATTGAAGCCGGAGCAGCTGTATTAGGCGCCTGTGACCGTAGCATGATTTTTGGTGGAACGGCAACTGTTAATAACTATAAAGGGAACCCTAAAGTCCAAGCCCACGGACCAGGGTTTTCCAAAATTCTTATTGGCGACGATTGTATCGATAACTGGGAAGAATATATCGATCTCATCGTTGAAAGCATCTACGTCAACAGTGGTCGCGGATGCATCAATTGCTCCGGCGTATGGGCGTCACGCCATACCGAAGAAATCGCTGCCGCAATCGCTGAGCGACTCGGCCCCATTGAAGCGTTGCCACCACAAGACCCAGAAGCTGGACTCGCGGCCTTCACGATACCCGGCATGGCGAACTCAATTTGGGAAATGATCGAAGCTGATTTTTCCGAAGATGGTGTCACCCACAGTACCGAACCCTATGGTGATCGTTTAGTCGAAAAAGAACTTTGCGGTTACCTACGCCCTGTCATCGTTCACTGTGAAAGCCCAGAAAACGAAATCGCGAAGAAAGAATACATGTTCCCCTTCTCAACAGTCGTTAAATGTGAACAGGATAAAATGCTCTCCAGCATCGGGGAAACGCTCGTTGGTACCGTCATTACCAACGATGAGGGTCTCATTCAGCAAACGATGAATGCCACACATATCGACCGTCTGAACATTGGCCCAATTGCAACCACCAAATTGAATTGGCTACAACCGCACGAAGGCAATATTATTGATTTCTTGTATCGTAATCGAGCATTCCAAGTTCCCGAAGAATTGCTCGGCTAACGCATACCAACGATACCAACAACGATTTGTGTGTTCACCCACTGAAAGTATCTCAACCGAACATCCAAGTCGTCTCGAAAGTCCTCAATATTATGACATTGCTCGATCTGAATTGCTCAACCCTCATCTTGCATGAACCTGGCATACTCGATCAGATCGGTGCCTATGCGAGTTCGTGGAGTTGTTGCCGAGCGTTGATTGTCAGTGATCCTGGAATTGTCGCCACTGGGCACCCGCAACGCGCCATCCAATATCTACAACAAGCGGGAATTCAAACTCAGCTATTTACCGATGTGCATGAAAATCCTTCGACGGATGATGTTCAGCGAGGTGTCGAGATTGCCAACGAATTCCAGCCCGATTTACTTATCGGTCTTGGTGGTGGCAGTTCGATGGATTGTGCCAAGGGAATCAACTTCCTCTATTGCGGTGGTGGTCAAATGCAAGACTACTGGGGGATTGGAAAAGCAACGGAGCCGATGTTACCAATGATTGCTATTCCCACAACCGCTGGAACTGGTAGCGAAACTCAGTCATTTGCACTAATCTCCGATGCTAAAACTCACGCCAAAATGGCCTGTGGCGACAAAAAAGCAACTTGCAAACTTGCCATCCTCGATCCAGAACTTACACTCACACAACCAGCCCATGTCACAGCACTTACCGGCATTGATGCTCTCGCACACGCACTAGAAACTTATGTCACAACGACACGCACTGACTTGTCGATGGATTATAGTCGCCGCGCCTGGGAACTATTATCAGTAAACTTCATCAACGTCATCGATACGGCGAACAACTTAGAAGCTCGCTCGGCAATGCAACTAGGGGCTTGTCTCGCAGGACTTGCTATCGAAAACTCGATGCTCGGAGCCGCTCATGCACTAGCAAACCCACTGACTTCCCATTTTAATATTGTCCATGGGCAAGCAGTCGCAAGCATGTTGCCCCATGTCATCCGATTTAACGCGCAATCGATGGAATCTCAATATTGCGAACTAGCTGTGGCCACAAATGCGGTGTCCGGAGACGATTCCGAGGCCCTCGCCACATTTATTACAGAAATCACGCAACACTCCGGACTCGCGACTCGCCTAGAACCCCAAGGAGTAAACGCTGACCAACTGCCAATGCTCGCTGCGGATGCAGCAAAACAGTGGACAGCACGGTTTAACCCCCGTACAGTAGAAGTAGAAGACTTACTTGCTCTATACCAACAAGCCTTTTGAGCGGTGACCTAACTGTGTAACGCTAGCCGTAGCAATAAGGCTAGATAACAGCCTATAGTGTCCGGAATTCCTACATCCTGATTTGCGTTAAAGGACGGAAATAGCGAAATGACAATCAAAAAGATAATTGCGATTACCGGAATTTGTGTGGTAGCCCTGCTGCTCGGTTCGCCGTTGTTTTTGTCTCGTGCAGAATCACCTCAGCCAACCTCAACCTCAGTGACACAAACTCAACCGGAACAAATAAAACAACGGCCGCCCCAAGTGCGTGTTCCAACCGCTGCCCCTAGCCAACAAGCGAATCCAAAAACAGCGAAGCCATCCGACGCAATGGATCGCTGGACGTATTTTCGTGGCAACGCACTCTCGCAGGGTGTGGCTAATACCACGCTCCCCAAAAAGCCTGTGTTGTTATGGAAGTACGAGGTACCAGAAGGTGCGTTTGAAGTGACTGCGGCAATCGTCAATGGCATTGTATATATCGGTGACCTCGATGGTACTTTGGTAGCATTGAACCTAGCAACGGGTCAAGTTTTGTGGAAAACTACTATTGAAAGTGGATTTGTCTCATCTCCCGCCTACTTAAATGGCAACATTTACCTCGGTGACTACGATGGTGTCTTCTACTGTTTCAACACCAAAGACGGCTCCCTTGTGTGGAAATATGAAACCGGTGCCGAAGTCAGCTCATCCGCAAATTTCTATAAAGATAACGTGCTTGTAGGTTCCCAAGATGCCACGCTGTACTGCATCAATGCCACGTCTGGAAAACTCACTTGGAAGCATGAACTCGCTGATCAAATTCGTTGCTCCCCGACGGTCGTTGGCGACCGCACATTTGTTGCTGGTTGTGATGCTAAGCTACACATCATCGACTTGGCAAAAGGCGAAAAGATATCTGCCGTCGAACTCGATGGCCCTACTGGTTCGACTCCTGCAGTCGTCGGCGATCATGTCTTCTTCGGAACCGAAGGAGCCTCAATCTACTCAATCAACTGGAAAAAATCTGAAGTCAATTGGCACTACACAAGCGAAGAATCTGCGATGCCATACCGCAGCAGTGTCGCCCTAAAAGATGACGTCTTGATCATCGGCGGTCGCAACCGATTGGTACAAGCTTTTAACACCAAGACGGGCAAGGAACTGTGGCAATTCAAAGCGAATGGTCGTGTCGATGCATCGCCCGTAATTGTCGACAGCCGCGTGTTTGTGGGCAGTTCCGATGGGCGTATCCATGCGTTTAATCTAAAAACAGGTAAACAAGTTTGGCAATACGAAGCGGGTGGTGATTTCGCAGCTGCTCCTGCCGTCGCAGAACAACGCCTCGTGATCGCTAGCGGAGATGGTAAGGTATACTGTTTTGGAGAGAAATAAATTCCTCACAAAGTTTTCCTATCCTTGCGTTTCTAATACACCCAACACAAACAATTACTAGTAATTTATTTGTTAACTACTGTCAGTACCTAACAGCAAATAGATATCAATAAAGATTATGACCGAATCCACAGAAACATCCGTTGGCAGTTATTTTATTTCCAACTATCCTCCCTTCTCCCAATGGTCAAGCGATGAGCTAGGTGAGATTAAGACCGCGTTTGCATCCGCTCCCAGCGATTCACCGTTAGGACTCTACCTGCACATACCATTTTGTAGAAAACGCTGTAAATTTTGTTATTTCAAAGTATTTACCGACAATAAGGCTAGTGATATTGAAACGTACGTTTCCGCCTTGTCGCAAGAAATTGAATTGGTATCTCAGCAACCCATCATGGGTGACCGCCCTTTTCGTTTTGTTTATTTTGGTGGCGGCACGCCGTCCTACTTAAGCCCAAAACAACTCACCCGTTTGGTCGATCGCTTACGTGAGAACATTGATTGGTCCGCTGCCGAAGAAGTTACCTTTGAATGTGAACCTGGCACCTTGTCAGAAACCAAAATCAAAACGCTAAAAGAACTCGGTATCTCGCGACTCAGTTTAGGCATTGAAAATTTTAGTGATGATGTCCTCAGCGAAAACGGACGAGCGCATCTATCCGGCGAGGTCTATAAATCGTGGGATTGGATTACTGCGGCCGATTTTTATAACGTCAACATCGACCTAATCTCCGGAATGGTCGGAGAGACGTGGGACAACTGGAAAGAAAATATTCGTAAGACGATCGAACTCGACCCAGAAAGTGTTACGATTTACCAAATGGAATTGCCCTTTAATACTGTTTATTCCAGTGATATTTTAGGAAACAAGATTGAAACACCCGTTGCGGACTGGGAAACCAAACGGGCGTGGCTAGATTATGCATTTGATGAATTGCTCGCAGCCGGATATCACATCTCCAGTGCCTATACACTCATCAAGGATCCAGAAAAAGTCAGTTTTAGTTATCGCGACAATCTGTGGTCTGGATCTGATTTATTAGCTACCGGCATCGCCAGCTTTGGGCATGCCGCCGGCGTCCACTACCAGAACCTACCGGAATGGGATGATTACATTTCTGCTTTGCTCCAAAGAAAGGAGCTGCCGCTGGGACGTGCAATGCGACCGACAAAAAATCAAAACCTCATTCGCGAAATGATTCTACAACTAAAGCGTGGTTACTTAGACATTAGTTACTTTGAAACAAAATACGGTGTTCATATTGTTGAAAACTGGCAACAACAGTGGCAACAACACGTTGATGATCAAATGCTGACCATTCAGGGCGACCGCATTGAATTAACACGCAAAGGCTTCCTGCACGCCGATGCACTGCTGCCCATCTTTTTCGAAGACGAGCATCAGGGAGTCCGTTACACCTAATGGAATCTTTGACTTTCATGATGGGGGAATTTGCAGCTGAATTCCCCACCGACCGCCTCTATGCCAAAAACCATATGTGGGCACTGCAAGTAGAATCCACCCAGCCAGTCGTAACTCGGTTTGGCTTTACCGCCTACGCTGTCAGATTGTTGCAGGATGTATATTTTCTCGATTGGTATTTTGACGCACCAGCACAAGTAACAGTTCGTCAAGAAATGGGAACCGTGGAAAGCAAAAAAGCGGAGAGTTCGTTATACGCACCGTTAGGCGGTGAATTAACGCAATTCAATCCTCGATTGCTCGCCGATCCATCCGGCATTAATGTCGATAAATACGGCGAGGGATGGCTCTTTGATATCCAATGTGATCCCTTGGAGAACGAAACTCTAATGTCTGCACTGCAATATCTCGAACACTTAGAACAAGTCTGGAAAATAACTCAGCAAACCATCAAAGGGCAACTCAACTAGACCTTGGACAATGTTTGATTTTTCACTTGGACTTTGTTGAACGTCCAGAAAGTTCACCGCATCCGCATTTTCTAAGTTAAACTACACGTAAGCAAATCGCCGTTTTTTTATTTTTTTCATCTGTGACCACAAAATGCAACGTCTGCCGGTTTTTATATCTCAAGGCCAAAGTCGCAACCCGATCAAACGGGAACTGGAGACGCATGTCGCTGAACAATTGTCCCAATATGAACAACTAGATGTTATCCGCATCCCCAATCTTTATGACTTAACACCCGCGACCCAATCGTTAACGACATTACAAAAAATCACCGGTGATTTCGTCATTATAACTTGGCTCTATGACCGCAGTACGCACTGGATATTGGACCGCAACAACATTTCCGGACAGGTGGGTGAGATTGAACTCACCATCGATAACGACGATGACGACGATTCGGAAATGGAGTTGGAAGATGAAGACGAAAAAGAACGTGTGGCTACATCTCGCGACATCCCCAACCGTCAAATTTTCAGCCTCTCATTTCCTGCAAGCGACTCACCTGAAGATTTCGTAAACGAAGTATTACGTATTGCCGAACTACCTCGAGATGAATCACTAACACAGTGGATCAACGGGAAGCCCAACGAAGCTAGCTTACAACGATTCCTCGAGCCAACTAATGACACGGCACTGCAAGGTGATGGAACCCTGCCTATTATGGGTCAAACTGGCGTAACGGAAATCGAAGACTCCAGCTCGCGTCGCTGGTATCCAGTGATTGACTTTAGCCGCTGTACAAATTGCATGGAGTGCATCGATTTCTGTTTATTCGGTGTTTATGGTGTGGATCGTCTCGACACAATATTAGTGGAGGCGGCTGACAATTGTCGTAAAGGTTGCCCAGCGTGTAGCCGAGTCTGCCCTGAAAACGCTATTGTTTTCCCACAACACAAATCACCGGCAATCGCCGGCGGCGCCGTAGACGCGGGGGGCCTAAAAATCGATCTGTCATTACTTTTTGGAGCACCGGATGCTCAAGATACCGCAGCCCGCGAACGCGACGAGCAATTGATGCTTGCCGGCCGCCCCCCTGTTGAACTCACCGACGAATCCGCTTCCGACAATTTGGAATTTATCGAAATAAGCATGCAACGTCGACAAACAGCAGCACCTGTACAAGCTCCCGATCCGCTAGATTCACTCATCGACAGCCTCGATAGCTTCGACGAAATGGATTAAGCAATATTCGCACCATGGATCGATCCCAGACCACACACTCACCCCCCTAGTTGAAATCTCAACTCGTCACTGGGACAATGGTTTAGGTAACAAACGATTTGCGAGCTTTTCTGACAGGCGTCGTGAACATCGTTCCAGCGAACCGATACTACAACAATAACAACCATTTTAGTTTTAATCTAATGAGCAACATTCAATACTTTGGAGCCGTTGGTGATGGCGTTACAGATGACACCGACGCCATTGTCCATGCTATCGAAAATGGCGACGGACATTTAAAACTTCCCGCCGGCACATATCGCATTACACGCACTCTAGAAATCAATCTCGGTGACAACGGCCCACTCGGAATTACCGGCGCGGCTGGCGCAAGCACAATTGTCATGGACGGACCTGGACCTGCGATACGACTCATCGGGTCACATTCCGGTACAGGTGACCCAGGATCGCGAAACCAATCCGTCATCGACTCCGAGCGAATGCCGATCATTGCCGACTTGAAAATAACTGGCACCCATCACGAAGCGGATGGAATCGAGTGTCTAGAAACGATGCAAATTGTGTTGCGCAGTCTTTTGATTACCCAAGTACGACATGGAGTACACCTCACCAAACGAAACCGTAACGTCATCATTACGCATTGTCATATCTACTTTAATACCGGAGTCGGTGTTTATCTGAATTCACTTAACCTCCATCAAATCAATATCAGCGACAATCACATAAGTTATAACCGGCAGAGTGGTATACGCATCGAACAGAGTGAAATACGAAACCTACAGATTACGGGTAACGACATTGAATACAACAATTTCCGCGCTCATAATGCTGCTGAAGAACCAACTGCGGAGATCTACATAGATACGACGGCTGAAAAAGCAAGTGTTAATGAAGTCACCATTGCCTCAAACACAATCCAAGCAACCAACAGTAAAGACGGCGCAAATATTCGCATCATAGAAAATCCAAATGAGAGCCGCCGTCCGGGCTTGTTTGCAATTACCGGCAACATCATTGGTAGCCAAGAAAATAATGTTCACCTCACGGGCTGTTATGGCATAGTCATCTCGGGTAATACCATCTACTCCGCAACTGAACGTAATTTACGCCTCGAACAATGTGCCCAACTTACCATTGGCTCAAACGTCTTTCGACGACACACACCAAGCTATGGCTGCGGTGTGTTACTAAGTCATTGCAAAAACATACTCTTCAGCGGGTGTACATTTGAAGATGAAGCCGAAGGTGGCCAAGAATCGGGGTTTCCATTGCTTGAAATCCAACAATCCCAATTCATCACCATCAGTGGTAATCAGATCATCAACAGTGTGAAAGCTGGCATCATGATTTTCGATTCCTCACAGTTGAACATCAACGGAAATACGATCAGTGACACTAGACCAACACCACTGATGCAACAAGCCGTTTCACGTTTGGGAACATGCGAAGACATTGAAATGACCGGTAACCTAGTGTCTGGAGTTTCCAACATTAAATAAAATAACCTGCTATCTCACTTCAATTCCAAAACCTAAATCTCTGATCAGAAAGAACTCTTCGATAATATGTCTACAGTTTTAATCACTCCAGAAGCCCTCCGCGACCAAGATGGCCCTCATGTCGACATTTTAAAAGAAGGCGGATTTGATATCAGCTTTCCCACAGATTCCACACTTGCACGAGGTCATCACAGTGACGATGAAGTCGTGGAACAACTTGCCGGAGTGTCCGCGGCGATCGCCAGTGGTGAAACCTACAACCACAACATCCTGAGTCGCTTACCAGATTATAAAGTCATCGCTCGTTGTGGCGTGGGATTTGATAAGGTCAATGTTGCTGAAGCGACGAGTCTCAACATTCCATTAACCATTACCCCCAACTCGAATCACGAAGCTGTCGCGGAACTGTCGCTGCTGTTATTACTGGCAGCCGCCAAAAACCTCCGTGAGATGGACAACATTTGTCGCGAAGGTCGCTGGGATCGCGTACTACCTCGTCCTATCCGAGGATTAACCGCAGGGATCGTCGGCCTTGGTCGAATTGGTCGTAGCACCGCTTTGCGTTACAAGGCAATGGGCATGAAACTCATGGCCTACGACCAATACCCTCACATGGAATTCATTGAAGAACACAGTGTTGAACTCGTCGAACTTGATCAACTCTTAGCACAAGCGGATGTGGTTAGTGTGCATTGCCCATTAAATGATGAAACTCGCAACATGTTCAATGCTGATTTATTTGGACAGATGAAAAACGATGCGATCTTTATCAATACAGCTCGTGGTGGGTTAGTTGTCGAAGAGGATTTATATGACGCACTAAGCCAAGGCAGACTACATTCCGCCGGCCTAGACGTGTTTCAACAGGAACCTCCCCAAGCGGACAACCCATTATTCACTCTCGACAATACCGTCTTCTCGCCGCATGTCGCCGGCACCGACCAAAAGAGTCTCTCGGACATGGCCTGCGAAGCGGCCAGCTATATCGTCGCATTGTCTCGCAATGAATGGCCTACTGGTTCGGTAATCAATCAAGAATTGGCCGCTAACTGGGACTGGGAAACCAGTCGCCAATAAAGCTCAATGACGACAAACCGAAGTGAATCGCAGTCGCCTCGGCTATGACCGCCAATATTAAGCCGTCTAACAATGCTTGCCCGACATGCTTTTGGTTGCAAGTGAAAATCTCCGCGTCCACCGGAACATCCAACCATCTTCGATCTGATAAATTTTCAGCTGTTCTGGCAAAGTGGTATTTGAGCACTGTGTTGTGTTCCATCTTTTTTTCGAGAAGGGGGCACACCAACATAACCGCTCTCTCCAATTGTTTGGTAAATAATTCATGGCGACACCGATTATATGAGCGCAACAGTATTCGGGTATACTAGATAACCTTGCGCATTGTAATTAAACCATTTTTTTCATTCGCTCTCACGACACATGAAATTTTGCTTAAACACTTCGACAATTCAACCCCAACCGTTGCTCGATAAAATCCAAATCACTGCGGCGGCCGGTTTTGCCGGCATCGAATTGTGGATCAATGATATTTACCAATACATCGGTCAGGGTGGAGAAGTCCGAGATGTTGAAAACGCTTTAGCTGACAACGGACTCGAACTTCCTTGTATGATTGCCATTCGCGGATGGGGTGAGGCGTTTGGTAAAGAATATCAACTGCTGCTCGATGAAGCCCGTCGACGCATGGAACTGGCTGCCCGCCTAGGGTCACCGTTCGTGGTAGCTACGCCTCCTCGCGAACCGTGTGACCAAAATCAATTAACCGATCGATTTGGCGACCTCTTAGTGATTGGTGACGAAATTGGCACCCGTCCGACGCTAGAGTATATCAGCTTTTTCAAAGGGCTCTCGACGCTCGATGACGCGTGGAAGATCATCCAATCCATCGGCGGCACGGCGACATTGATCGCCGATTCTTTCCACACATGGAACAGCCACTCCGATCGCACGCTGCTGGGACGAATTCCCGCCAAGCACCTCAGTCATTTCCACATCAATGATGCACACCCTAAAATCAAATGCTGTGAGCAAACCGACCCTGATCGTGTGATGCTTGGCGCAGGTCCAATAGATTTGGCATTAGAATTCGAGATGCTGCAGAAAATCGGGTATAAAGGAAGTGTTAGCCTTGAACTCTTTAATGTCGATCTGTGGCAACAAAACCCACTCGCCGTGGCCCAACAAGGCTATCAATCTCTATGTGACTTAGTAACTTAATCTTACCTACTCCAAGGCAACTATGATTTCCGCACTACAACTTACAGCGAGCGATTACGCTATCTTTTTCGCCACGATCATTGGAGCAATGATTGTCGGATTAATCGCGGGTCGCAAGGAAGAAACGTCCGAAGACTATTTTCTCGCTGGTAAGAAATTACGGTGGTTTGCCGTTGCTGGTTCGATCTTCGGCAGCAACGTCAGTGCGAATCACATGGTCGGCATGATGGGCGTTGGCTTCAGTATCGGTTTTGCCCAAAGTCACTTTGAAATAGGCGCAATCGCCGGCTTGCTTTTCTTGTGCTATGGCTTCCTGCCAGTCTATCGAAAATTAAATCTCTACACGTTGTCTGAATATCTTGGAAAACGCTATGACGATCGCAGTCGCGTTTCTTACGCCGTTATTATGATTATCATCATGGCCTTTGTGCAAATGGTACCAGCACTCTATATCGGTTCGCGAACCATTTGTGAATTGCTGGGCGGAAATGCCATCATCCAAGAAGACTCTTCCACTACCACAGAATTGACAGCCGCTGGAAATAATATCTCAAACCCATCAGACAGTGCGATCTCGAGCCAATTTCAAGTCCAAGCGCCGCGATCCAAAGTATCCATGCCGCACTATACGTGGTTTGTAATTGCCTTAGGCGCCATTGCTGCTAGTTACACAATTGTCGGCGGGCTCAAGGCAGTCGTTTATACGGACATTATTCAATCGATCCTCATGCTAATTGCCGGAATCGGACTTGCTGGATTGGTTTTCTCTCAACTCGGTTGGAATGAAATGCTTGATCTCGATGCCGCCGCAGGTGACGCTGCTAAAATGAAAATCTACTTACCGACCTACCACAAAGACCTTCCCTGGACGGGCGTATTGACAGGCCTGATGTGCATGCATTGTTTCTATTGGGGTACTAACCAATTTATCGTGCAGCGTGCGTTAGGCGCCATTAGTGACAAAGAAGCTCGAGCCGGAATCATTTCAGCGGGTTTTCTAAAGCTAACCATCCCCTTCTTCTCGATTGCAACTGGTGTCTGTGCCTATTATCTGCTGATGAATGAAGCCACGGGGGAAGCAGCACAAGCGATGGTAAATGACATTGCCCCTGACACCGTTTTTCCAAAATTAGTCACACGATTTATTTCGCCAATCGGCTTTGGATTAGTTGGTTTAATTGCCGCCGGCGTAATCGGAGCAATCCTCTCCTCAATCGATTCAATGATGAATTCAGCGGCAACGATCGTTTCCGTCGACATTTATAAACGCTATTTTCGCGCGGACGCGTCCGATAA
>JABHUV010000355.1 GCA_018658605.1 Planctomycetaceae bacterium
GCAAAAGTTTCAAACCAGGGCAAAGCTAACGCCACACCAGTACCGCGCAAAAATGTTTTACGACTTAGCAACATTGATTTGTCATTCATCGTTTGTTCATCCTTCTTATTGGAAGCTTAATGGTAGCATACGCCACTTAGTTAGAGTTGAAAATTTGACTCCCGATGATCAGATGTACCAAGTCGCCAAGCTGATCGTTTGCTGTTCTAAATTGTGCGGTTAAGCCGTCAATCTCGGCACGGTCTCCAAAGGAGAGTGGCCGCCCAAGAGCGTACGCAGTCATTTTATGCACCATTGCCCGTGCGAATTGATCTTGTCGATCCGTTAATAAATATCGCTTTAAGCCATCCATTCCCGCAAGAGGGTGCTTGTTAAACAGTTCTGAAGTCGCATCCACAGGATTGTTTTGGATTTGAGTTCGATAAATTCCCAAAGCGTCGTAATTTTCAAATGCGATACCCCAGGGGTCAATTCGTGAGTGGCACGATATGCAGGCCGATTTATTTCGGTGATCAGCTATGCGTTCTTTTAGTGTCATCTTCAGGATTTCTGGATCAGTTAAGTCGACTTCGGGAACATTTGGTGGCGGTGGCGGCGGTGGGTCGTGCAGAAAACGTTCCAACATCCAGACGCCTCGTTTAAGAGGATGAGAATCTGTGCCGTCCGAGTTCATCGTCAGGATTGCGGCGCCTGTCAAGAGACCGCCACGCATCGTTTGAGTTCCAGTCGGCACTTTTCGAAAGTGGGGTCCACGCACGTCGGGAATTCTATAGTGCGCCGCCAGACGTTCATTGACGACGGCGTAATTGGAATGGATAAAGTCCATGGTACTGTCGTTGTTCCTCAATACTTCGTCAAAAAAAGCAACGGGCTCTTGCTGCATCGCTGCTCTCAACGAATCGTCAGTGACATGAGTTACGCTAGCCATTCCGTCGAGACCAAGCCATTGATGAACAAAATTGTGAGAGAAGCGACTTGAACGCGGATCTGCTAGCATACGCTGGATTTGCGTAGCTAAGACGTCTGATTCTCTGAGGTTACCCTGTTCGGCGAGGTTAAGAAGTTCGTCGTCTGGAATGCTGGACCATAAGAAAATCGCAAGTCGACTAGCGAACTCCAGGTCAGTGAGCTCCTGTGGCCCTTTGGCACCATGATTCTTAACTCGATGGGTCAAGTATAGGAACTCGGGAGTGGCCAGCGCGGTGGCTAACACTTCCAGCATGGCATCTTCGAATGTCGGAAGATCCGGACGGTATGTCTTAAATAGAGCCATAAACTGATCCACTTCCTGCGCGGTGGCGGGTCGACGCCAGATGCGCCTGAGAAATAGATTCAGCACTTCACGCCCGTATAAATCCTCGTCAGATTGATTGTTGCTTTCAATGAAAATCGCGGTATGTGTCTGCGGCGGCCAATGTTCATAGAAAGGGGCGCTGATTTCGATGTAATCAATAAGAACGTGGAGGGGTTCTTCTCGGTGGTGTGCATTGGATTCATTGTGGATATGTAGAAACTCGTCACGGCGAGGAAATGTTGTGGCTAGTTTGCGGAAGGGGTTGCGCTGGATGTCCCCCAGTGGGATATCAAAGTCGATGAATTCGGGATTGTCAGTCGCTGCTGTAACTGGGAGGTCACGTTGACTGATGATCTGGGAAAAGTTGGCGTTATTGCTTGTGTGCGCACTGAAAATTAAACGCAAGGCTGCGTACTCGTCTGACGCCATCGTTGAACGGCGGGCTCTAATGCGAACCCGCATGATACCTTCGTCGGGAAGAAAACGACCAAGGTCCATCTTCAGCTCATTGGAACGCGGGAGCACTAGGACCACAGGAGATAAGGGAGGTGTTTGCCCTGCGATCGCTTCCGGTTTGGGTAGCGACTGGCCACGGGAGAAATGAATGCCCTTGCCCGTTTCTTGGTCAAACAGATGTTGGCGAGTCCGATTCTTGCTGTAGCTTTCGTCATTTTTATCAAAAGTCTTGTCGTTGTTTCCACCGGTAGCCTTATTCATCTCTTGCTGCATCGAGATGATGTAGGTGACAGCTTCGGGACGCTCGCCACTTACGGTGGCTCGCTTGAGGGCCTTAAGGCCAATTTCACGATACGTCTCAAATTGGATTGCTGACATCTGCAATAGTTCCGAGCTATTCTTAAAGCCGTCCTCGGATGCAGTTTCCGGCGGTAATTTATTCGCGAGGTCATAGGGTAAGCCCAATAAATCCTGCAGTGCGTAGTTGTATTCGTATCTGGTCAACCGACGAAAAGACGAGTGATCCTTATTGTTGCGGCGGATGAGGGACGCCTTGTTTAATTCTCCGCTGAGCCAGTCAACGATGTTGCCGCGATCGATATTGGTCAACGCATAATCTGGCTCATCATCGGGCGGCATCTCTGAGTTGCTTAGAACATTGTAGATCTCACGCCATTGCCCAATGTCATCACCGGTCAGCAGGTTTGGATTCAGTTGATCGACTCGTAGTCTGCCCTCAGATCGATTCGGTCCATGGCAAGCGAGACAGCTCTTGTTGAGCAGCGTCCGCACCGATTTTCGATAGTGAGTAAGGTTTGCCTTTGGAGCGGCGTGTGCGGCTTTTATCGATGTATCGTTGGTGCTTAGAAAGCTGGATTTCATCCGTCCCAAATCCCTAGCGGATTCGAGCGTGATGGGAATTTCAGGATCGTCGGCAGTCAAAAGAGTTGCGATGCTGATGAAAACCAGCTGGATTGCGATCTTAAGAGTTTTCATAGGCTTATCGCTCTTCTCCAGATGCCGCATGTGATTTTATGACCAGATCAACCGATTTGTTAGTCACGCTTGTAAACCCTTTGAATATACAAGGGTCGGCAAATAATGTATCTAAAATTACCTTGATTGTAAGTTAAACTCAACCCCAACAAGAACGCCACTGGTTATTGAGTAGAGAATAAATTGACATCCCGCGTTAGCAAAAATCCTAGCGTTTAGGGGGAAGGCCGAAAGCGTAAAGTGCTGCATGAGTGCGGACATAAATTGTGCCATCGACGACAGCCGGACTGGCGTAAACCTCATCAAGCATGTTATTGGTTGCGAGAATTGTGGGATTCGGTCCGAGCGTGAGGACGGAAATCACACCAGCGCCAGAGATGGTGTATAGTTTGCCACCGGAAATAAAAGGCGACGCATAGTGAGTTCCTCGGCCTGGTGTACGCATGCGATAGATGCGTTTTCCAGTCGAGATTTCCAGACAGGTTAGGATTCCACCGTTTTTTACGAAGTACAAATGTCCGTCATTACTCAGCGGCGATGGAACCTCAGGAATGGACGCCGTGTCCAATATGCGAACGTTGGTTGGGTCATTTTCGCCGGCTTGATTGAGTTTGATTGCTAGCATGCCGTGTTGCGAAGCCTGAGCACGATAGCGCTCAATTCCCGCAATTTGTTTTTTCCACTCTGCTGAGACAATTTGTCCATCACGATTGCTATCCACCTGCTGAAATCGGACTGTTGCACCGTTCTGAGGTGCTTCCGCACCTTCAGGCCGATGAAAAATCCAAAACGTGGGGAACTCGTCGCGGCCGATCTGCTGATCATCGTTTTTATCGTTTTGCTTCACGAGTTCATCAAAATCTGGAAATGGTGGTCGCAACGCAGCTTCGCCTAACTTATTCCACGCGGCAACGATGACTTCGTCCTGAGTGAGGACCGGGGTGCTAGTGGCGGTCGTAGCACATTTAACCGTCCATACGTGTTCACCAGTGTCTAACTGAAATGCTTGCACAGCGCGAGCCGTGTGGACGATTAACTTTCCGTCCATCACGATAGGGCAGGCTGTACATGCCATTTCGCCAGTGATGTGTTCATCCTGCTTTATACGCCACCCTTCCTTCCCCGTTGTTTTGTTAACCGCCAATAAAAAATGGTCGACATAATTACCTCGGTACAGAATGACCAGGTCTCCGAAAATGGCGGGGGAGGTGGCGTTCCCGGAGTAAGACTTCGTGAGGGGCATCTGAACATCCCAAAGTTTGGTGCCGAGCATGTCGAAACAAATCAATCCATAGGAACCAAAGTAGGCAACCACGCGTTTGCCGTCGGACGTGGGCGTGCTGCTGGCTGGGTTAAACGATGGATGTCCGCGTTCGATCGATTTTGTATCTACCCTGCGCTGCCAGCGAACAGTACCGAGGCTGCTGTCGATACAAAGGACGAACAGCGAATTCGACGATTTTTGATACGTAGTCAGGAATAGGCTGTCGCCAACAATACAGGGGGAACTATGTCCTGCGTCTAGAGATAGTTTCCAAAGCACGTTCGTATTTGGGTCGAAATGAGTGGGTGCGGAATTTCCCAAAGAAATTCCAGACGAATTAGTGCCACGAAATTGAGGCCAATCCTCAGCGGAAATGTTCACTGAGAAAAGGTTGGCGCTCAACAGGCACAGTAGAAACGAAAGCGAAAAATTTCGAAAACTCAACGGCATCAGTCCTGCCTCGACGGAGGCTCATAAATGCAATGGGTCGTATTTAAGGGATTTACGTAATACAGGTTAGCCCCATCTTAGCACGAATCGGGCGAAATCCCGCACCCTGACCTTTAATACGTAAAAAACTAAGCGCTTGTCCGAATTGACTTTACACAGTAACTCTTTGACAGTTATCATTGGGCAGTGGAATTTGATAAATCAGTCCCGATTCGCCGAGGTCACTATCTTGAAACGACTTGTATTATCTATTCTAATCGCCTCGCTTGTTTGCTCCGATGCCCTGGCAAGCGAATTAAAAACGGGCGTGATATTAAATCGGCGATATAACTTTACGTTGGCGCGTAAGGAGCTCGAGTACACTTTATACATTCCCAAATCGTACGACAATACCAAGGAATATCCCTTGGTTGTGGCTCTTCATGGTTTACTTAGTAATCCAAAACAGATCATCCGATATCCGAATCTGCAACGGCTTGCCGAGAAACACAATTATATAGTTGTGGCGCCGATGGGTTACAACGATCGTGGTTGGTACGGAAGTTTTGGCTGGCGAGTTGGGGGGTCGATTCCGGCGAACCTTGGTGAACTGAGCGAAAAAGATGTACTTAACGTGTTGGCAATCACTCGTGCGGAATTGAAAATTGACGAGCGTCGGGTTTACCTATACGGACACTCGATGGGAGGTGGTGGAAGCCTCCATATTGCGGCAAAATATCCTGATCAATTTGCCGCCGTTGCTGTTGCTGCCCCAGCCTATTACAAGCCGGCGGCGACGCTGAAAGCGATCGCGCAAACGCCCGTGTTTATTGTGCAGGGTGAGTTGGACCTTCTGGTCCGCGCAGCGGTGACGCAGAGGCTAGTGAAAAGCGCGAAGATGATTGGCTTGAAGGTTACCTACCAAGAAGTTGCGGGTGGTAGTCATCTGGAGGTTGCTTGGAACACGCTGCCAAAGATATTCGAGTTTTATAATCTCCATAGTCGTAAGCAGCCCGCACCAGCGGTGCCCAACGCCCAGCCTATCACGAAAAAAAATACGATTGATCGCTGATTGGCCACGCCCGTATTGCTGCGTTCACGGTACACTCGAAGGGTGTTAATAGTTTCTTTGTTTATTTAATAATTAGATTATGGTCCTCAACCGCTCACTTATCACATTCCTGCTTGTGCTTTTAATTGCTCATTCGACATCAGGCGCGGATTTTAAGTCGATCGACGTTGAACCGTCGACGATTGTAATCACGGGGGGCAATCGTCAGACACAGATGCTCATTACCGGGCGGAGGCAAGATGGAACTGCCGTCGACCTAACGCATCAAGCACAAATTAGCATTGCCAATACCCAAATAGCCAATCTATCGGAATCGCTTGTGTTGGGGTTGCAGGAGGGACAAACTGCGCTACTGGTAAGCGTTGAGGGGTTTACAACCTCTATCCCAGTTATCGTTCGTGGGTATCGCGAATATCCCGCGATCAGTTTCGAAGGCGATATAATTCCGTTGCTGAGCAAACGCCACTGCAACAGTGGAGGGTGTCACGGCCGTCAGGGCGGACAAAATGGATTTCAATTGAGCGTGTTTGGTTTCGATCCTATAACGGATTATGAAGCTCTTACTAGGCAAAGTCGAGGCCGCCGAGTTTTTCCGGCAGCAATCGAACAAAGCCTGATTTATAGCAAAGCGACGGGGTTGGTAGCACACGGCGGCGGAGCGCGCATGAAAGTGGACTCTCAAGATGCGGAGTTATTGCGAGAGTGGATTAATCAAGGTTTTCCTTGGGGCGGCAACGAGACGCCTACCGTAGCACATATCGACGTTACACCTAAAACCCGCAGTATGACTTCTCGGACATTACAGCAATTACGTGTTGTCGCAACCTACAGTGATGGTAGTATCCGGGATGTAACCCGCGCAGCTGCCTATACCACCAATATGGAAGTGATCGCAGACTGCAACACAAAGGGTGTTATCGAGACCGGAAAAATAGCAGGTGAGGCCGCGATCACGATTAGTTACATGGGAAAAGTGGATGTCGCCCGTGTGGTTATACCCCAAGCAGGAACAGGTAAAACGATTCGACCCGAATGGTTTTCCAATCAAAACGAAATTGACAACCTTGCGTGGAACAAATGGGAACAACTGCGGATTAATCCTTCTGCACGGTGTGATGACGCCACTTTTATTAGGAGGCTGTTGATCAAAACAACTGGAACGCTCCCAAGCTCGGGACGAGTGCAGTCATTCCTTGCCGACGATTCCACCAATAAGCGTGCCACCGCTATCGAAGAGGCTCTGGTGTCGGAGGATTACATTAATTACTGGACCCAGCGCTGGTCGGACATCATGATGATTAATTCAAAGACGATAGGTGGTCGCAGTGCTTACACTTTCCATCGCTGGATCCGAAAGCAAATACAGGAGAATAGACCCTACGATGATTGGGTGTACGACGTGATCATTGCAACCGGAAATACTGGGAACGTGGGCCCCGCGAATTTCTACCGCAGTCAACGTACACCGGAGGATGTAACCAAAGCAATCAGTCAGGCATTTTTAGGCATTCGGATGGATTGCGCTCAGTGCCATCACCATCCATTTGAAAAATGGGGGCAGGCAGATTTTTATGGACTCGCCGGGTTTTTTAATGGCATACAGCGGGTCAAACTCGATGAGAATCGGGAACTTATCTATCATCCCGGACATCAGTCCATTTCCATTCCCGTTATTAATCAATCTGTGAAGACGCAACCTCTTGCGGGTAAACCCACGACTGCCGACGCCACTACCGATCCTCGACCGGAATTGGCCGCCTGGGTTACGTCGCCTCAAAACCCATTCTTCGCCCGTTTAGTTGCTAATCGTATCTGGAAACATCTGATGGGCCGTGGATTGGTAGAACCTGAAGATGATTTTCGTGAAACGAACCCACCCACTAATCCTGAATTACTGGATCATCTTGCTGGGATACTCATTGAGAACGAGTTTGATCTCAGGAATTTTATGCGGAAGATCCTGAATAGCCATGTGTTTCAATTGTCCAGTTCGCCAAGCGAGTCGAACCACACTGATAACCAGGCGTACAGCCATTATTTGGTTCGCCGCCTTCCAGCTGAGGTTATGCTCGATGCTATTTGCCGCGTGACCGGTGTGCCGGAAAAATATGCAGGGCACCCCCAAGGCACACGGGCGATTGAACTCTGGGATAATCAATTGCCGTCCTATTTTCTGGACACCTTTGGGCGAAGTTTAAGAGAATCTCCCTGTGAGTGCGGCAGCAGCGGTGATCCCACTATCGCCCAAGCCTTACATCTGCTCAATGCACGTGAAATAGAACAAAAGCTCCAGGCTCCGGACGGACGCGTTACGGCGCTCTCACGAGGTTCGCTGAATAACGCTGACCTTGTTAATGAAATATCGTTGGCGACCTTCGGTCGACCTCCAAACAGTAAAGAACTTAAGATTGGAATTGAACTCCTACGTGATAAAGACAGGCGTCAGGGAATTGAGGATTTTATGTGGGTGATGCTGAACTCCTATGACTTTTTGTTTGTTAAATAACAACCGCATAACAGACGATTGATACAGACGTTGCGTTGAGAATGAAATAGAATAACAGCGTGGCTGTTTAACTTGCGACGAATGTCTGCTAGCTATTATTATGATCCAACAACCAAAAGCAAATCGACGAGATTTTATACGGATGGGCTCCATAGCCGGTCTCGGAATGGCCGATATTATGCGGATGCAGCATCTCTGTGCGTCCGAGGATCAGGACCGCAGTGACATCAATTGTATTTTTCTGTTCATCGTCGGCGGTATGCCTCATCAGGACATGTGGGATCTGAAACCCGAGGCTCCCTCGGAAATACGAGGCGACTTTCATAAAGTCAGCACGAACGTTCCGGGCATTCAAATCTCAGACGTGATTCCTCAATGTGCGACGGTCATCGACAAATTAGCTATCTTACGCAGCATGACGCACGACGACAGCGATCATGGACGTGGATTCCATATGATGATGTCCGGTAAGAAAGCTGGGGCAGGGGACTTCAATGGTAATCAAAATAATAACCAGCATCCGTGTATTGGAAGCATGGTTTCTCATATGGCGGATCCAGGTGTTCTACCACCCTACATTGCGCTGCCCAATTTCCTCAATAGTGGTGGTCCCTCCTTCCTTGGACCTGCCCACGGACCATTTGTTATAAACTCTGACCCAGCGGCCCCGGATTTTTCCGTGCGCGACATCGCTCTTCCTACTAGCGTGGCTACGCGTCGCGGACAACTTCGACAAATGGCATTACGTCAGATTAACCAATTCGAACAGGGTGTTGAGCGAGTGGGCGCTCAAGTGAAATCATTCGACACTTTTTATGAAAAGGCATACAAGTTAATGGCTTCCAGAGAAGCACGTGAAGCCTTTGACATCGGTAGGGAACCGGAAGCCTTGCGAGAAGCGTACGGAATGACAAGTATTGGACA
>JABHUV010000358.1 GCA_018658605.1 Planctomycetaceae bacterium
ATGATGCTCGGGGCGTGATTGAATAAAGTGATAATAGGAAACCATTAGATCCCAGGGATTGCGCACAAATGCGAATTTATAGTATGTTTGGAACAATTCTGTTGGATACATCCGTTGCATTTGCACAGCGGTGGTGTGCTTACGACCTCGTCGCCACGCAACGGGGCCGAACCAATTCACGTTCAAACCAACTGAAGACAACATCCGATTAAACCACGCCTGTTCGGGCTGGTCGCAAAAAGGCTGCTGCGATGCAGTCACACTGGACCCAGCCGTCTTGGGAACGTGTACAAATAAAAAACGATGTGTATGTGGAATCAACATATTTTCATAGCTTAGCAAACAGCGTGCTCTCACTGCCAGATGGAAACTTGTCGGTCGATAAGCTGCAAGATGATAAATAAAATATCGGCGAAGGTACCATAAATGGGCCAGCAATTTATGTCCTCCCGTATTCATGTTGCTGATGATTTCCCATTCAAGTAAACTGTTGTCTCGCACAGCAGCAAGGCAATTCAAACTGAATTTAAAAGCAGGGAGATTTAGATGAACGTTATCTGCATGAAATGGGGGGATAAATTTCCGCCCATTTATGTTAACCGGCTTTATGCGATGGTCTCCAGAAACCTTACCTCCCCTTTCCGATTTGTCTGCTTTACTGAAGATGGTAGTGGGATTCGGGAAGAGGTTGAGATCCAACCACTACCAGAATTAGATCTCGCAGAGGGCTTACCGGAAAGAGGTTGGCGAAAGTTGACCGTCTTTGCTGAAAACTTCGGTGGGCTCTCCGGGCCAACGCTTTTTCTAGATTTGGATGTAGTTATCGTCGGTAGTCTTGACTCATTTTTTGAGCAACCCGGAGAATTTCTGATTTGCCATGACAAGCATAAGCCAGACAATATGGAAGGGAATTCTTCGGTTTTTCGTTTTGAAATTGGTAAGCATCCGGAAGTCCTGGAATACTTTACATCTCATTTTGAACAGGTTCGGTCAGAGGTCCGGCACGAATAGGCATATCTTTCACGAGAAATTAATAAAATTGGTAAGCTTAAGTTTTGGCCGGATGAATGGGTACCCAGCTTTAAATATCGGTGTGCTCCAAGTTGGATCAAGTCGTGGTTTCAAGCCCCATCAGTACCAAAAGATGCACGAGTCATTTTGTTCCATGGACTCCCTAATCCACCTGAAGCCATAAAGGGCATAAGTGGAAAATGGTATCGTCATATCAAGCCATCGCCATGGATCGAGGATTATTGGAAAGAGTAGAAATTTCCCAATACGTGATTTCGGATCGTAGCACGCGCAAGCTTATTTCCCATCGTCGATTACCGTTTTTTAGAACGACCCAAATTCTAGCGACCCTTAGTAGCCATCTCAACGGCGAATCCCCAACGCCACAACAGCGCTCGCCATACAGCTAATTGCCACCAGCACGAAAACCAGCGAAGTATCATTTTGGGCATCAATGATGCCACCGATCAACGGTTCGCAGAGTCCTGCAAAAATATAGGCGAAACAATTCATCACGCCGGTACCCGTGCCCACTTTTTCAGCCCCTAACATATCTGGACACAACGCCCAAAACGCAGCTTGAGGGCCATACGCAAAGAACCCCGTGAAAAACAGAGCGACGATTCCCAACCAGCTTCCTCGCGGTAAAAAATACATCACCACCGAACAACCGGCAGCTAAGACCATGAATAGGATAATGACGCGGGAGCGATTCGAGCGAAACACGTTATCCGAAATCCAACCACTTGCAATAGCGCCTAATGCCATCCCGACGGGGAGAGCCACGCTAATCCATTTATCCCCTGAATCTTTCCAGTCATCCCCCAAAAAATGAACCGGCACCCAAATTAGTAATCCATACCGAGCGGCATTTTGAAAGCCAATTGCGATAGCTGCTAATAAAAAACGCCCATTGCCCAAAACATTACGATAACGCTGCCACGAAGAAAATTTACTTTGTTTGGAAATCTCATGGCCCTTAGGCAGCTTCTCTTCTACGTGCGGTAGTAAACCAAGATCTTGAGGACGATCTCGTGCCAGTAGATAATACAATACTCCCGCAAGTAGCAACATGATAACCGGCAAACGAAAAATCCACCGCCAATCAAATCCCAACTCCAAGATCACCATTGAGCAAACAAACGCCAGCACAGACGACAAGCCAGCAGCAAACACATAAAACCCATATGCCCTACCGCGAGTTTCTGAGGGCCACCAATTCGAAATGACTCGACTCCCAGGCGCCCAGCCCATTGACTGGGCATATCCATTAAGCCCCCAGGGAATAATCAGGCTAACAAAACTAGTGCCAAAGCTTGTCACCCAATTCAACATGGTCGACAGTATCGCACCCACACTCATCATCCTGCGGCCGCCAAATTTATCTGCTAAATTACCATTGATCGCTTGGCCGATCGCATACGACCATAACAGTGCAGCACTAATCCACCCCAGCGTCTCTTTATCTATTCCTAACTCCGCTTCAATTCCCGGCATGGCAAAGCCAAACGTCTGCCTGCCTGTGTAGTAGAACAAATAACACATCATCGTTAATAGCAGCATACATCGTTGCCAAAATCGCATCCGCTGTTTATTCGCTACTAATTTCTGTCTCATCGATTCTGATACCATAGAAGAACTTGCTGTTCACACCTGAACTATTGTAGTCCATTATTCCACCCAACGAGTTTCTCATCATGACACAAGTCATCCACCGCCAAGTCAGCGACCTGCAAGAAATGCTTTCCGCACATACGGTAAACGTTATTCTGTTGGTGATTGATGAAGCTGCCTACCAGCACTCAGGTGCCCATGACACATTGGAACCCCTACTATCAACTGCCACGGTCCATCGCTGGAGTCAATTTACTCCAAATCCAACTCTTGCGGAACTAGAAAACGGAGTCCTTAAATATCGGGCATGCACGCCCGACGTCGTGATTGCTATCGGCGGCGGTACAGCTTTAGACCTCGGAAAGCTCATCAGTTTCTATGGAGAACAAACCATTCCCTGCCGCGAGATGATCCTCTCACCGCCAACCAATACTTTAGATCCAATCCCGCTCGTCGCGATCCCAACGACCTCTGGTACCGGCAGTGAAACCACTCAATTCGCCGTTATCTATGTCGATGGTGAAAAACACTCGGTTGCTGACCCACGAATCCGACCACCTCAAATCGTCCTCGACCCAACACTCACAGCGAATATGCCTGCGGCCTTAACAGCCAACACAGGATTAGATGCTTTTTGTCAAGGAATCGAATCGATGTGGAGCGTGCAATCCACTGTTGAATCGAGAGAGTATGCCCAGCAAGCAATCTTTCTCGCGTGGAATCATCTGTCTAGTGCGGTACATCAACCAACGCCACAGTCTCGCCAAGGAATGTCACAAGCGGCCTTCCGTTCTGGCCAAGCCATCAACATCTCCAAGACAACAGCGCCACATGCTATTTCTTATGGCATCACCTCCAAGTATTCGGTGCCACACGGCCGAGCGGTTGCGCTAACGATCGCTGCGTTTTTCCAAGCAATCCTCGATCGCCTAACCACGCATTGCATCGACCCCCGCGGCAGCGAACACATACATAATGTGCTCACAAACATTGCAACCCAGTTAGCTTGCGAGTCACCCAACGACGCCCCAGCGAAAATCCGCCAATTTATTGAATCATTAGATTGCCCAACGAAGCTATCGCAAATAGGAGTGACTGAGTCTCAGCAGCTAGAGGCACTCATCAACAAAATCAATCTCGAGAGACTTGCCAATTTCCCCGTACAACTCGATTCTGGAACCATCCATAAATATCTCATGCCATAGCATGCTTGGTTGAACCCGCTTCGCACCGCACCTTGGCAGTTTGGTTTATTCGTGCAATTTCTGCCACGTAATTGCCGCCGTAAATTCGGGATGCGTTACAACAGTCGTAATTTCATAGGCATCCAAACCAAAATCGAGCTGAAACTCGACTGGCTGCCCAACGGCGTCGTCGCCATTAAAGTCATCATCCCAGACTTCGATCGTGCCGCTAGCAATACCCGGCAACAGCTTCTTCAAATCTTCGGCAACCCACAATGCTGCTAACCCATCATCCGCCTCACTCGACTCAAACAACAACTTACCTTCGATATCTTTTATTTTGAAATACAGATCTGGTTCTTTTTCACCCAAGGCCGGAACATTCTCCACAGCGACGATCTTGACTTCTTTCATCCGCAACGCCACCCCATATCTTGGCCGGTCAAACCCCTCATAGTTTTTAGCACGACTGCTCGCGATCACGTCAGGATCCGTTATCGAACCATCATCCGTTTTTTCAAACTGATAAATCGTCGACAAATATTGGGCAATCGGCTTGGACATTCCATATTGAATAACACTCCCGAGGATATAACCCATACGAGCAGAGTGAACGGCGCGATGCGATTTTTTTATCCCCTCCACGTCACAACGATATTTAAAATTGTATTGTGTGACCGACAAGTGATCTCGCGACTCTAGGTTTATGACTTCGGCGCTAAGCCCAACCCGCTCCGCCAAATCTTGAAAAGGACCACTAACATTCGGCAAGATGAGTTGTTGTGCTTTACGCCATGGCCTAGTCATCGCCAAACCTTCATCATCATTGATGCCGTTAATTTCAGCCCAAAATCCAGGTACGTTATCCGATGAAGGTGACAAGGTAACGATTTGCCTAATTAGTTTTTGATTTGATGGTGGACAATACACCGGCAATTCCACTTCCTTATTTTCAGCGTCTTCTAATACTAGATACAAATGTGGCGTTGAGAGACAAATGACTGTATCAATCGGAGTTTTTAACTGCGACGCCGCCAGCAATGCGACATTGCCTCCGTGACTGTGGCCGATGATCGCTATATTCTCGCCTTGAGCCGAATACTCAGAAATTTCATCCACCAAAAACTTCGCGGCGGTTTTTCGTGCTTCGTGATTGTTCTTCCCGCTCCATAAGAATTGGTGAACTGTCGAACCCGGAGGTAAGGCTCGTTTCACTTCGGAGGCAAAACTGGTTTTTCCGGCTACGATCAACGGCCAATTTGCATCGCCGTCAAACGTACCGTGTACGATAAATACTCGAGCTCGCTTCTCGCTTGCCTTCACCGTTCCCAGCGGAAATTCATGGTCTATCAGTAAAGGCTGGGCCACAACAGGCAGCGACAACTGCCAAGAGAATAACAATAGCAGAGCAAACCACGCGAATTTGTACGGTAGGATCTTCATGTCAATATTCTAACGTTTTCTCGCTATTGAGTGACACCCGAAAAAATATAGTCTGCGCGCCAATAAATAACATCTCTATCGTCCGTATTTCAAGCGTTTGTTACAATTTGCGACCGCGCTTTTTTGAAATATAAATACTATGGCGAGCAATCGGCGAAATCACAAACAACGACGACTTCAAGTTGGCGAAAAACTTGAGGATCGACGACTGCTTGCCTATGGTATCTGTGGTCGCGACTTTGGCGAGCCAAATATCCCCAGTCAAATTACTACTTTTAATGACACGGTTCAAATCGGGGAGGTGCTAGCCGATGCCAGAAAACAAGTACCACGAGTTGGCCTCATTAATACATCCGCAGCGTTGCCTTCTCAGTTCAGTCTATCTGCGAATATTCTGACCACCGTTGAAAACACAACTCTGCCTCGTTGCCAATCTCGTACCTTTCCCATCTCTGGGATCCTAACAATAGATTATCTTGATGATCGCAATTTCAAGTTTGCCGGTTTTGATGCAGCCCGCAACCTGTGGTTAATTGGCGAACGCATTAACGGCCGTACCCGTATCCATCAACGGTTAAAAGAGGCCATCACTCGTGATCGTAGCTACCACGTCCAAATCAACATCAACGTTAATCAATTGCAACTCGTCGCCGACAATGAAATCAAATTAACCCACATTTTTCCCAGCATCGACCGGAACAACCCCGCCGGTCTAGGTTCGTTACGTAAAGCGCCAACACAATTTCAAAACGTTGTTCTCAAGGATTATTTCCCCGAGATCACTACCCACACTGATTCTTTCAAAATCAAAACCAATGCCTCTGCGATGGTGGATGTTCTGGCGAACGATCAAATTGCTCAATCCATCGATGCACGCCTAGTGTCAACTGATGCCGTTTTTGCAGGTGGCACAGCATCCATCATTGAAGACCATATCCAACTTACCACTGACGGCAGCTCCTTTGGCACCAAGATCATTTCTTACTCGGTTGCTGATCAATTTGGCCGCCGTTCAACCGAGCAGCTGGAAATTGTAATCACCGCGCCGCTTCCGTTATCACTCGATTTCCTCAGTGGTAATCAATACGGATTCAACGTTCTGCAGGGAAAAGCGGAAACCATTACCGTCGGGGACTCCGGCAATTCACTGCACCGGCTCACCGGACTTGAAACTATTGGAATAAGTGCCCCTCCAACCCATTTCAGCATCGCAACAACTCTCGCTGCTAATCCCAACAACCAGCAGGCTAATGGTGGTGGTTACATCGTGTTTGATTTACAAGATAAAAATAACTATCGGTTTGCTGGAGTAATTGCGGGGCGACAAACGATTACGATTGGCGAAGTCAACAATGGGCGAACTTTCCACTTACGCCGCCTAAATATCAATAAGCCCATTCCATATTCGTTTGACCTACAGCTTGTCATCGACGGCTCCAAAACCCGATTAGTCGTCAACCAAAACCAATACATTTCATATCAATTTGAATCCGATGTTACTGGCGGGCTTGTTGGGCTTAAAGGACATCGCCGTGGATCCCATTTTCAAGGTCTTGAAATCCTTGAATTCAATGCAGTCGATATTGCTGATACCCAAGGCACCATCCACGTTCCCGTTCATGAGCAAGTTGTGCTCGAATCCGTTTTTCCAGAAGGAACAACCTATCTAAGTGCAGCAGCGGAATACGGGAATATCCTTATCGAGAATAATCAACTGGTATACATCTCCGGCAACCACCACTGGGGGCCAGACAAGGTTGAGGTTGAGGTTTTGCTAGCTTCCGGTGAAAGGCAGTCGCAAACACTCAACGTCAACGCCGGCATTGCGTTCCCAATGGAAAGCCGCCTCGTCTACTCCGACTACCTTGAAAGCCCCGCTTCACTGTCACAAAAAGGGCTTCGGATACAAGGCCATAGCTTGTTTCAAAATCCTACCGGCGACATTGCTCATGACAATACCACCGACGTCAGTAACTTCACACTCGTCCACTTTACCGACGAGTTACCTGAAGACTTTGATATCAGAATACAACTCTCTAACCCAACAAAATTCAACTACGAGCCTGAGTTAATCGTCTTTGATTACATAGATGCTCTTAACTACAAGTTCGCTGGACTAGAGTACGCGGGAAAAGAAACATCTAGCTTTTCACTTTGGAAGTGGCTAGGCAATAAATTCTTTGATAATGCAGCCACCAAATGGGTAACAGGCGAAGTCATCAACGGCGAAAAACATGTGTATCGCCGCAACATCAAACATATGAACTTAGCCAACGGTACTCACGTAATTGTTAAAATTCGTGGCAATACGATTTACTTGAGCGGAGCAGGAAAGCAGGTCGGCAAATACTCGTTTGATACCCCCCTTAATCGAGGTCAAGTTGGAGTGTACGCACCGACGTCACAGCCGTTCTTTTACGACATGCGCGTACTCGAACCCAACTCCTACAACAACAAACGCCAAGGCATCAAAAGTATTCAACATAACACTGCACTCTCACCCGCTCGCTGGACAAGTAACTCGACAAATTCTCTGCTTGAAGTCCAGCCTAGTTTAACAGTCCCATCTATTAATCTCTCGACTACACAACTCAACAGCCTTAAATCAACAATTTCCACAACAACCACCATTCCACAAATCGCTGGGATGACCGCGAACGGTTTTATTGTTTTCGATTATCAAAACGTCGATTCATTTAAAGTCGCCGGTGTACGTGTTGGGGCCGGAGAGCTATTGATTGGGCAGTATCGTGACGGTGTACTAATCAAATTGAAATCCCACGAATTATCGTTAGGCTACAGTACTGCTTACCGCCTGGATCTTACACTTGAATCCAACACAGCCCAAATCTCGCTCGACGATCACTATTCCATTGCTTATGACTTCAACGATTACTTACTCGTAAATCCCGTCGGCGTCGGCACGCTACAAAGCTCCGCATTCTTTACAGCTCCCGAAATCTCGCAGTAGCTCTGAGGGTCGTTCGCCGTCAAACGCCAGTAAGGGCACCGACCATGGCAGAAACCGTCGTTGGGCGACATCCAACAGGGAGGCCTCAAGCACGCCTTCGATTTTCGCCAAATCTATGACAGTATGGAATGGGATTGCGGCTACTGCGTTAAATGGAGAATATTCAACCCTACCTTTGTTCCTATAGCGGCATTAAAATGGATTTGCCTATTAACGGCATTCAGCATGGACTATAATTAACAACCGACACTCAATTAGATACACACCACCATTTATTTGTGTTAGTAGTGTGGGGCAATCACGAAATTTTTACGATGCTTAGTTATCAGCACAAAACCGACTTGACGCTGTGCGATGGAATGTCGCGGCGGGAGTGGTTGCGCGTCGGTGGAATCGGCTTAGGCGGACTCAGCCTCAGCTCACTGCTAAACAACCGAGCGTTGGCAGGGGTTCGACGGGAACCGTCTGATCAAGGCACTAGCTTTGGCAAAGCAAAATCTGTTATCGTTTTCAACTTAAATGGTGGCGTACCGCAGCATGAAACGTGGGATCCTAAACCAAATGCCCCGGAAGAAATCCGCGGCGAATTTGGCGTGACCTCCACTTCAACGCCAGGCTATCACGTCGGCGAGTTAATGCCGCAAGTTGCTAAATTAACCGACCGCTTGGCAGTCTTGCGGGCAGTCGTTACCCATGACAATAACCATTCCTCGAGTGGTTACCAAATGTTAACCGGCGTTGAACATATCCCTCTCAGCCGAGAAAATGCGTTGCCGGTCGCGCCAAATCTATCACCTAGTCTAGCTGCTATGGTTCGAGCGTTACGAAAAGACAAAGGTTTACCATCGGCAATGGTCATTCCCGAACATATTTGGAACGACGGCAACATACCGTGGCCTGGACAAATGGCGGGAGTACTTGGTCGCCGTCATGACCCCTGGCTCATCAAATGCCACCCACAAGAAGATCGTTTTGACGTACCGGGCATGTCCTTGCCTGAAGACATATCAGCTAAGCGAGTACTCAACCGTAAATCGCTACTGGATCAAATCAATCAACAAGGTCATTCGCTACAAGGGACCAACGTTGTACAAAATTTCAAACGCCATACCCAAAAAGCATTCGATTTATTGGGGTCAGCGGCAACTGGTAATGCGTTTGATTTGAGTCAAGAAACTTCTG
>JABHUV010000359.1 GCA_018658605.1 Planctomycetaceae bacterium
ACTAGCCTACGAGCCATCAGGCACTGTTGACCCCATTGATTCATTCCGTATCGTTGGCGAGTACCTTGATTCTCCTGAGTCAAATCAAACGCGTGTGCCGCGTCTTTACTAGTCAACAACGAAAGTGCCTGCCGGTCAAAATCGTCAAATGCTTCCATCGCACCGGTCTGATCAATCTCCGCGAGTAAACGATCCAAGCCTTTTTTTAGGTTGATGCGACTCTTAAAGCGGGAAGCGCGTGAGGGGTCAGGTAATCCAATGTTAGGAACACTAAAATCTGGCCGGCTCGGATCACCAGTCACCTTAAAAGGTTCGTAGGAAGGCCCGAGATAAGTGGAACCAGCAATCGTAAAACTGTCGTAGCGGTCCACCGGATTGACAGTGATGTAGTTAGGGATTTTTCGCTTTGTGTTATACCGCAGATAATTAGCGATCGACATCCAGTCCGGCAATTCCGGTAGGGTTTTATCCGCCGCTGCTGGATCGCCGGCCAATACTTGCAGCGACCCGGCGGGGTGACCGCCCCCAGTGTGGGCTACTGATCGTAACAGTGAATATTTATCGGCACACTTGGACAGAGTTGGTAGCAATTCTGTCAAAACTATACCTGGCACATTGGTGCTGATTGGATTGAATGGGCCGCGGAATTCACTTGGTGCATCGGGCTTGGGATCCCATGTATCCAAATGGCTGCAACCACCACGTAACCAAACCAAGATAATAGCCGTTGGTTCGCCTGCAGAGTTAAGCGATTTATCGAATGCGGATCCCGCAACGGACGCGATATCTTTGGCCTGAGCGCGTGCCCGCAGTAAACCTGAGAAGCTCAATCCGCCAAAACCGTAAAGGCCTGCTTTTATTAGATCACGACGTCGCATTGTCTATATCCGTATTGTGCTAGGATAATCACCCTGTTCGGTAATTTTACCTTAGTAGTGTTAAGAATGCAGTACCAATTACGAGGGGCATGCGAAACGGCTACGCTCGCGATGAATAACAGTTGATATGGAAATCGATCGAAACGCCTCATCAAAAAACGGCGCTGCTACTAATTTTTAACGTCGTCACCGAATAATCCCACTAGTTTCTGCTCGACCGGTACTTTCAATGGGTAACGCAAAGAATAAGCGTGTTGACTAATCCCTGCAAATTCCCGTAGGGACGCGTGGACATGTTCGGGCCGTATTCGCGTGCCGTTGTGCTCGTCAATTGCTAGCGATTGCGGATCAACCGTAAGGAGAAACTGTTTCTCGTCAGTAGCGCCCACAACACGGTTACCTTGAATACCCGCACCGATGAACATCGCAGAACCAATTGACCAATGATCTTTACCTTGGTTAGCATTGTAGGTTGGCGTACGCCCCATTTCACTTTGAATGATGACAACCAATTTGTCTCGAATCTGTAGTTCTTCAGATTTTTTTAAAAGGTAGTCTACGCCAGCGAGCAGTTCTGGGATTAACTTCATTTGATCCCGATCGTTGTTGGAATGGCTATCAAATTGACCGATCGAGAGATTTGCGGAGACACAGACTCCAGCTTTAAACGAAGCAAGTGCGATATCGGCTTGGCGTGAGAGTCTCTCCTTGGGTGATGACTTCGGCACAAAAGGAGTCACCCTTTGCAGCGCTTTTGAATTGAGCTGTGCTGCGTAAAGCATGTTTTGAGATCGTTCTACGCGGGGCAGGCGCCGCTTTATCAAACGCGACTGCATTTGTGATTGTAGTGCACTTTCTATTCGTTCGGTCACAAAATCATCGTGATATGGGTTTTGAGCGTTTCCTTGAATACCGTCGGCGTTGGCAAGGCGATTGAGCGAATTCAGATATGGGACTCGCGCCAACGCTACAAGATTACCGGTGGAGGAGTAGTTACCGAATGTGAGAAAAGCCAAAGGGACTTCGCCACCATTACAGGCAGCAACCAATGCGGCAAAAGTGGGATAAGATAGGCTGTCCAATTTACCCGTTGCCATGTACCTTGAGCAGGGGGAATGGTTGTTGACCGAATAGTCGAGCCCGTTGAGCACCAATAGGCTGTCGCCGTAGTTTTTAAAAAACTCGTCGTTACTCATGCCTGCCTCAATGTGGGCTGCGTTGGGGGCTAGGCGATGATTGCCTTCGCTGAGAATATCGTCTGGCGCATAAAGACGGTTGGATTCAGCGGTACCTTTTGGGTCCATCAAGTAAGTGGTATCCCAACCCCCAGCGGCATTGAATACAACATAGTAGGGGCCATCATAGAATGGGAGCTCTCCTTGCGGTAGGTCGTCGTTTGACAACAGCGACCCTCCAATTGGCACGGATAGGCCTAATCCAGCAGCTCCGCATAGCTTCAAAAGGTTACGACGGTTCATTTCTAATTTGGTTTCCCTCTCCCGCCTCTCTATCGTCCTAGTACATCCCACGCTACGGATTGTACCATGTTAGTCCTTCAGTTTCCGGGCTGCGAAGATTCTATATTGAACTCACTAAGTTGGGTTAGATTAATTATTAAATAATTAACAGTATCGGCAAAGAAGTTGTTCCAGAGCTTTTTGCCTTTAGTAAAGAGTACCGTTTTATTGGGATCTTTGATCGTCTACTCGTATAGAAACGCATGTTGTCGCAGTAAGTAGGTTACGACACCTCGCCATGCTCGAATTACATAATCGGGGTCAGCGTCACGAGGAGTTTTGTCAGCCAGCGTTTGGCAACTATAACTTTCCACTTTTGAAATATCAGGCCTCGATTTCGAGTCGCTAATGATGTTGGAAAATAAGTTGAATGTGCGGGTTACTTCGGAGTCGTTTACCGAATCGAAACGACCCAGTATCAGTGCATGCAAATGCACGATTGCTCTACGTATCTGATCATCCGCGGCACGATTTACACCAGGTATGATGTCGATTTCAATTTCAGGAAAGAGTCTCCGTTCGCTAGCTGGTAGTGCAAAATCAGCTGCGACGTTTTTGCAAGCAATATCATTAGCTAAAATTCGTTGAATGGCTCCCATGGTTCCGCTGGGATCTGACAGTCGCTGGGTAACCTCTTTTGAATCAATGCCGCCATAGAGTATCTTGAATTTACTCTCAGGATCGGTCAGGCGGCCCCACTTCCTGCCAAAAATCGCAGTTAGCTTTCGTTCGATTTGTTCTGGAGTCAATAATCTTACAAGACCGATATCATCAATTTCGGCGATTCGCTTTGGATCGTCGACAGTCGCTGCTAGACCTTCGGCCCGATAAAAATTTGACTGAACGAGTTCTTGGAATGCGATCTTTAAATTGAAATTGCCTTGAATAAACCCATCAGTTATTCGTTCGATTTCAGCTTGCTGTGCCCTATATGCGCGACGATGAGCAATAAAAAAAGGATCATCTATGTCCTCCGGAGGCAACATAGGTTTGCGACCCATGAGGATATACCAAACATGTTTAACCATGGCGACGGCGAAGCGAGGGTCGCTAGCAGTACGTTCGCCTAACCACTGTAAAGATCGCCATTGTTCGTCTTGCGGTATCGATTCGCCGTTGAATCCCGGCGAAAACATATCCTCATACCATCCCTCTTTTCGAGGACCATAGACGCCTTTCCCGTCAACTACATAAAAATCTTGGTAAAGTCCAGCAATTGGGTCCATTACTTTGTGGCAAACAACACAGTCCGATGCCTGCATTGTTGGAATCTCATACGCGGCAGTTATCGCCGCTGCGTCATTCACTTGCGGAGCCAAAGACAGTAAATCAATACCCAAAAAGTGTTCAAAGTACATTCTGATTCGTAATCGATTGCGATTTGTCTCGGTCGTTGGATATCGTTTTAGGTATTGGAATGAGCTCAATAGACCTGCGTGTGGGTAGAATCCCGTGGGAGATTCTTGAGCAGAATTTCCATTACGTAATTTTAGCGATTCAATTTTCGTTGGAATGAACTCGAACGGATCGTCAGTATCAACAAACTTGTCCTTTAAGGCTTCGTAGATCCCGTAGCCTCTGGCGGTATAGGGCGAGACCATTATGTAGTCAGCCGTTAGGATCTGAGTAAATGGAAGGTCATTGCGCACGATATGCTCGACTAATTCAAGAGGCTCGCGACGCATGCCCTCGCGATAATCACCTATGAGCTTGGTATAAGCTCTCATTTTTGGATGTGAATAGGGAAGTGTTTTTGCCTCTTCTGGGCTTAAACCTTTGCGTGGATCGCGTTCCTGATACCACAATCGATTCTTGAAGTGTTCGTAAGAAAGTGCCAATTCACCGGAACCATCGTATCCACGCGTAAGTAGTATATCGTTAAAGGCCTCCTGTAATCGTTCGTAAAATGCATCTTGTTGCATCACGTTATCGAGAATTTCACGAATGGCCTTGAGTCCTTCACGATGCACTAAGTCCAGTTCTGCTTGTGTCGGTAACCGACCAGCCAATGACAGAGTCACGCGACGAACCAAACGCCTAGGTGGCAGCATGTCAATGGAATCGAAAAATGTCGGCATGTTTTCAGCGACCTTCTCGTCGTGTTCTCGATCTTTTCGCTGAGGATGGTTTGTGCGACGTGCGAACTCTTTCAATATGTGATACCCAGTGGAATTCGTCGTGAATATTTCTCCACCCTCGTGTTCTAGGCGACCGGAGGCCTTTAATACCAATCTGGAATGACCTTTGTGTCTAGCGGCAGCCATCTGCTGAAAGGCCATGTAATTTTGAGCCAAGATCTCTGTTCTCTTGGTTCGGTCTCGTGTCGGGTCACGCAATATGAAATCACTTGCAGAGGCATCGCCGCTAGATTGGTGGCATTTTAGGCAAACGCGTCCACCAACTTTACTCCAGACTTCATCAATGAAAAATCGATCGGCAACAGTACACGCGGGCCCGCGATGATTTTCCTCTTTGGATGCTGGCGTGTGTTGGTTCTGAGGTGTATGCACCGAAGTCGAACGGGGTGATGTTGGTTCACCTTGGAATCCAGAAGCCAGCGAGACTATCAGTCCAACGCCGGCCAGTCCTAAGCATGCCATTAAAAGCCACGCAGTATGTAAACGAGGGAGTGTGTGCGCTGAGTTTGGTATCTGCAGTTTCAATTCCCTCCCCTTCCACAAGCGGATTGTGTGACAAAGGAGCAATGGCTCAAGCTGTTATAAGCAGCGCAATAGTCATTGCTCGTTGGCCGTTGTATGTCGAAAACCAATTTAGGTCTATATTGTACCTCAAAACAAAATGTTATGGTTGATGAACTAATTACCAACTGAAACAGTAATTGTCGTTGGCACCCGAGAACCGGAATGGGCAACCGACGCGGACGAAAAAAGAACCATGTGACTTGATGACGGATAAGTATGAGAAATGTTTTGCGGACAATCTCAAATCTTGGGATGCTGTCGCTAAGATGCATGCTCAAGGTAGCGGCGTCGAGTTTTATCGTATTCCAGAGTTTCTCCAAGGCGAATGTAAACTGGGGCCTTGGGAAATTGAGGAAGTCGGGGACGTAGCAGGAAAATCGTTGCTACACCTGCAGTGCCACATCGGTACCGATACCCTCAGTTGGGCGCGCTACGGCGCTCAAGTCACAGGCCTTGATTTCTCACCGGCGGCAATCACCGAGGCCGAGCGTTTCGCGCGGTTACTGAACATCGAAGACGCACGTTTCGTGGTGTCCGCGGTTAGCGAGGCAGGCAACGCTCTCAATGGTGAACAGTTCGATATTGTCTACACCGGACGCGGTGCGATTTGCTGGTTGCCGGATTTGGACGAATGGGCGAGGATTTGTGCACACCTTGTCCGCCCAGCGGGAATTTTTTATATGGAAGAACCCCATCCGACGTTGGACCTGTTGGAAGTGATTCAAATCGATGGTAAGCAAGTCATCCAGCCTAAGTACAATCCTTTTCGCACGGACCCCGTCTCGGAAGACTACGAAGGCAGTTATGCGGATCGAAAAGCCAAAACTGGTAGTCAGACAAACCACTGCTGGGAACATGGATTCGGCGAGGTCATCAGCGCTTTGGTGAACCATGGATTCGAGATTGAGTTGCTCACCGAAAGACCCTGGACGTTTTTTGAGCCTTGGAAAAACATGTTTGAACCTGTTATTCCCAACTACTGGAAACTGAAAGACGGTTTTGTACCGCTGCCGATGTCTTATTCCCTCCGGGCACGTAAAAGGTGTTAATTTAGTTACACTATCGTTAGCTATTCATGGCGAAGGGCTTCAATGGGGTCCATCTGAGCTGCTCGAATGGCAGGATAAATTCCAAACAAGATCCCAATCAGAATGGAGATACCGGCCCCCAAGGGTAAGGACCAGGGCACAATCACAGGCGTCACATTTTTGACCGACGTAGGCAGCGTCGCCATGACTTCCGGCATCGTTTGGTGAAGCAGTTGCTGTAAATATCCAATCAGGGCTGGACAGCACAAACCTCCCACAACACCCGATAAACCGCCCGCAACAGACAAGACAATCGTTTCAGTAAGAAATTGGCGGATGATATCTGATTGTCGAGCCCCTAACGCGCGGCGGATACCAATTTCTCGAGTGCGCTCGGTCACAGTCGCTAGCATGATGTTCATAATCCCTATTCCGCCAACGATCAGAGTCATCGCGGCGATGATTCCCATGAATGCCATGAACATCAGGCGAGTGGTCCGCGCTTGCTCTAAAAGCTCTAATGGCACGACTACCGAGAAGTCGTTTTGACGATGCAATTTGCTCATCGTGCGCTCAACTGCTTCCGCTGTATTGACGACGTCCTCTACAGATGCCACCTGAAACGTAATCTGGCTTAACTGAACTTCTTCGCCAGACCGTTGGCCAGCACTTTGGAACATGACGGTATCCCCAATGCGTTGCCAAAATGTTTCCAACGGAATATAGACATTACTTACAAAGTCCTGAGCGGCAAGTGAACTTCCAATACCGGCCATTGCCTGTCGCGGTTGCATAACTCCGATGACGACATAAGGGATTTCACGTATTCGTATTGTTTTGCCGAGTGGATCAGACACGGGGAAAAAGACATCGGCGATTTCCTTAGAAAGCACGCAAACATTCGCTTTCTCCGTGACATGAAGATCAGAGATAAACCCCCCCTTGCTGATCGTCAGTTTCATTGCTTGAGCGTATTCGGGTGTGCAAGCAACAATGTGGGCGGCTATTGTCTGCGCGCCAAAATGAACTTCTCGCTTTGTTTCATGGATCAACAGGTGATTTTCGACGGTAGGAATTTCAAGCAGCGCCGCAACATCCGA
>JABHUV010000360.1 GCA_018658605.1 Planctomycetaceae bacterium
CCCACGTGGTTGGATATTCAGGGTAAGCGATCAGATCCTTAGCACCCCACGGAATCCCTCGTAATGGATGCCATTTGCCTAGTCGATTCCGCGTGCGATCCACTCCTCTGGCTTGCTTCAGAGCTAACTCCTCCGTCAAATTCACCGTGAATTTGAGTATAGGATCAAGCTTTTTGAGCCGCCGCAAATACATCTGCGTCAATTCCAAACTCGAAATCTGTCCACTACGAATTAACCGGGACTGTTCGGCAATGGACAGATACGCCAAGTCGACATCATCGTCGGGCGGGGCCACCTTATTCCGCGAGTCCGCTGGCACATTGATCGGGTGGGTACGCAGAGGTTTGCGACTGGGTTTCACCCTAAAAGATAACGCGGGCCAAGTATCATAGCCGACATTGACATTTCGTAGCGATTCCAGTTCACGCATTAGATTTTGCAGGCCGGCAGCAGTTTCTGCTCGTTGCGTTTCGCTCAATTTAATACCTGCGATCCATTCAGCTTGAGCAACCATCTCAACGGTTACGTTGCCCGCAACCTCAACCTGCGCAGCCAGTGCCTTTTGAAATACCACCGTACCAGCTCCAGCAGCTCCTAACCAAGTTAATAATCTGCGGCGGTCAACTAACGGCGGTGTTTCTACTGACGAATCTAGGGTTACATCGTCGTCGTGAATGTCGAATATTGGTGTGTCGTTCATGAAAGGCTTTCTTAGTCGATTTCCTCAACGCTTAATTATCCAAACAACCTGTATAACCTCCCCGCAAGAAGGACTTGTTACCATTTCTTTTACTGTCAGCTAATGCAAAACTTGCTGTATTTGTTTTTTCACTAAATAATTAACTTACGGCTAATTTTACCACTATATTATAACTCGCATCCAAATAACCACATGACCCGTAGCATAATCAAAACCGCTCGACCATTGCTGCTAATATTCATGACGGTTATCGCCATCGGCATCTGGCTTGGCACGGATTGGTACACGACATTACCAGCGGATACACCTTCGGAATACGTGGGCACAAGTCGCTGCATTGAATGCCACCAAGACCAGGCGGATTTATGGACTGGATCCCATCACGACCTTGCCATGGATGTGGCCACCGCCGACAAAGTATTGGGGAACTTCGATAACGTCACTCTCGAGCATTATGGTATCACTTCGACGATGTTCCGCCGCGACGGTAAGTTCTACATCAATACCGACGGTCCGGACGGAAAAATGACCGACTTTGAGATTGCTTATGTTTTTGGTGTCACGCCACTACAACAATACTTGGTTGAATTTGATCGCACCGCAGATCAACCTGAAAATGAAATCGCACGACTCCAAGTATTACGAATTTGCTGGGACACAAAACAGAACCAGTGGTTCTACCTGGGACCCCCTGACGTACATGAACGTCTACAACCAAATGACGATCTGCATTGGACTGGAATCGCTCAGCGGTGGAACAACATGTGCGCTGACTGCCACAGCACTAATCTACAAAAAAACTTCGACACCAAAACAGGACACTATCACACCACATTTAGCGAAATTGATGTGAGTTGTGAGAGTTGTCATGGCCCTGGCAGTAAGCACGTCACTCTCGCCAATGGATCGAGCCTGTTTTGGGATCGCAACATTGGTTATGGATTACCCGCACTCAAGGGTGCTGACAAAGCCGAAACCCAGATTCAAACATGTGCACCATGTCATTCACGACGACGTATTGTCCACCCCGACTTTCGACCTGGCGACTCGTTTCATGACCATTTTGCCAACGAACCGTTACGTCCGGAAACATACCACGCCGATGGTCAAATTTCTGACGAAGTCTATGTCTACGGTTCCTTCATTCAAAGCAAAATGTATCACAAAGGGATTCGCTGCACCGATTGCCACGATGCCCACAGCACCAAGATAAAATTCAAAGACAATCGTCTATGCACATCCTGTCACTTGAATCAACACCAAGCGAACAAATACGACACACCACAACACCATTTCCACAAGACCGGGAGTACCGGTGCATCGTGCGTTGAATGTCACATGCCGACGACAACCTACATGGAAGTCGATCCACGGCGTGACCACAGCCTACGCGTTCCACGCCCTGACCTGAGCCTTGCACTCGGCACCCCCAACGCCTGCGTCAAATGCCACTTTGACGATGACATCAATCCGTCGGTCTCGCTAAGCGACGAACGCAAAGGCGAATTACACTTGAAGCAATATGCCGATTGGGTGCGAGCGGCGTCCAATGGCGAACAAGATGTAAAGGATCAACTTGAACGCGTGAACCAGTGGGCCCACGAAGCAGTAGAAATTTGGTACCCCGAAAGCGAGCACCGTCGTGCGCATTTCGGTCAGACATTGTCTGTCGCGTGGAATCAAGAACCTCTAGCCGTAGACGCCATTATTGAATTACTAGAAACCCCAGAAACTCCCGCAATCGCGCGTGCGGCGGCGTTGACGTGGCTCGACCCATCACATTCTACAGACAGCGCCGACACGGCAATTGCCAACCTGCAAAGCAGTAACCCCCAAGTACGCATTGCGGCCTTAATGACGATGCAGGGCTATCGAGACAACACACCTGGACTAAGCCCGTTCACAACGCTGGTTAAAAAAGCGATGCCACTACTCGAGGACGAACTGCGTAGTGTCCGCGTGACTGCTGTCCAAGTCGTATCCGAAATTCCCCAGAACCTGTGGAAAGGACAGCATAAATCAGCATTTCGCCGTGCCTTAGACGAACTAAAATTAGGGCTGCTCGTCAACAACGATCGCGCTGCAACACATTTATCACTGGGCAGTATCTACGAGAATCTGGGGGACGCAAATCTTGCCGAACAATATTACCGACTTGCAATCCAAGTTGAACCGCACGCGACAGGGCCTCGAGCCAATCTAGCGGCGTTATTTGAACGTCGCATTGAATCCATGATCGCTCGCACTCGCCAAAACCCGCAAAGCATGACCCCCGAAGATCGCGCGCAAATGGAAGACTATGCCATCCAGGCCCAGCAACTTCAGACAGCCGAACTCGCCAATTTCAAAAGGGACGCAGGATATGCTCCGGATAACGCCATTGTCCAATATCGTTATGGTTTGGCGCTTTATCGCAATGGTTTGATTGCAGAGGCTGTCATCGCATTACAACATGTCCATAAGCTCGAACCGCAAACTCCAATCTATATGGTCGCCTTAGCGCGACTGTTACAGACGACCGGTCAACTCGACGAGGCACTCGAAATTGCCAAAAAACTCATCAAAATCGAACCTCAGCATCAGGAATTCGTAGAAGAGATACGAACCCAAATCGAACAGAGAAACCAAGCGGCACCTATTCCCGCACCGAAAGAATAACTCCAGCGGAAACACCCAAACCATATGTCAATCAACATCGCCATCGTACCAGTCGCAGGTCAAGGAACTAGCGTCCTGCCGCTGACGAAAAGTCAACCTAAAGAGATGTTAGCGGTCGGTCGCAAGCCAGTTGTTCAATATGTCGTGGAAGAACTAGCCCGCAGTGGAATCGAACGGATTCTGTTTATCACATCCAATGGCAAGTCATCTATTGAAGCGCATTTCGATATCGATGAGAAATTGATCCAATATTTACGCGAGACGGGTCGCGAATTGAATCTTTCTGAACTGGACTACGAGCGGCAGAATATCGAATATTTCTACACTCGTCAACGACGACAACTCGGATTAGGACACGCCGTATTATGTGCTCAACCGCTAATCGGTCGTGAACCCGCAGTCGTTGCGTTAGGTGATTCGATCATTGGTCGCAACGGTGACAGTCGTATTGTACAGCGGATGATCGAAGCTTATGAAACACAGCACGCCGACGCCGTGATTGCGATTGAAGAAGTCGCGGTCGACCAAGTGAATCAATACGGGATCGTAACGGCAGTGAATCCAGACAGCGAGTTCTTGACGTTAACCGGTGCTGTGGAAAAACCAGCATTGGACGGCGCACCAAGCAACCTATCTATTGCTGCTCGGTATGTTTTCAACTCTTCGGTTTACGACGCACTGCACCGAGTTGAACCCGATACGGATGGGCTAATTCAACTGACCGACGCAATCGAACTCTTGATTCAAGATGGGGCTAAAGTCATTGGTGTTAAACTCGGCCATCAAACCAAACGATATGACATCGGTGGTTTTGACAGCTATTTTAAGACCTTTATAGACTTTGCACTAACGGACCCCGAATTTGGGGCTACACTGCGAGAACATGTGCAAACGATCCTCACCAATAACAAATCAGAGGGCTAAGCCAATTCCATGCAAACGCTCCATCACAATGCGCATGCCCGTGCAGGATTATTAGGCAATCCCTCAGACGGATATCACGGTAAGACAATTTCCCTGAGCATCCCTGTGTTCGCCGCGACAGTTACTTTGTACGAATGGGAAACGCTAGAGATTATTGCGTCCCGCGAAGATCGCAGCCGTTTTGGATCCGTTGCAGAACTCACCCAAGATGTTGAATTGCACGGATACTATGGTGGTATTCGCTTGGTTAAAGCGACCATCAAGAAGTTTGTTGAGTTTTGTGACGGCAAGCATACATTGCATGATCGCAATTTTTCCATCCGATATGACAGCAATATTCCCCGCGCGGTGGGTCTTGCCGGGTCGAGTGCTATTATCGTCGCCAGCTTGCGGGCATTGATGGATTTCTATGACATCGATATTCCCCTAGAGGTTCAACCTTCTCTTGTGCTGAGTGTCGAAAAAGACGAATTGGGTATCCAAGGTGGGTTACAAGATCGAGTGATTCAAGTGTACGACGGCTTGGTCTACATGGATTTTTCCGAGCAGGCGAGTACCAACCAACAGGGGCTTTGCTGTGGCAGGTATGACCGATTATCCGCGGAACATTTACCGTCGTTATTCTTAGCCTATGATGCCACCGTCGGTGAACCGACTGAAGTTCTCCATAATCGACTCCGCGAACGCTTTGCACAAGGTGATTTCGAGGTCGTCACCGCCATGACCCGTTTTGCGGAAATCGCAGCGGAGGGTCGCGAGGTGATAGAGGACGAAAACTGGGAACGATTGAGCGAACTGATTGACGACAATTTCGACTTACGCAATTCGATTTGTCAATTACCAGCAGGGCAAGTTGACATGATTATGCGATCCCGAGCAGTCGGTGCCAGTGCCAAGTTTGCCGGATCCGGAGGCGCCATCATTGGCATTTACCAAAACGCCGCCATGTTCGATCAACTGCAAACCACACTCCGACAAATCGGTTGCGATGTATTGAGAGTGTAAAAAATTGCTGACCATCTCTACTGGGCAACGTTCATATAGACTTTCAACGCCTGCTTGTCTTCGACTAATAATCGCATCAACTCTTGATAGTTCTCTAAACCATCGACAGGATTGGTAAGAATACGTTCGGCGACACCGGGATACATGACTTCGCCTAATGCCAAGTCGGCGATCCCCGACTCGAAGTGTGTGCGATTAGCGTTAACACTACCCAATAAGAGTTTATTCCCTAACACCCATTGCATGTTCACTTCATCCGACGGAACTTCACACTGGCGATCGCCTCCCGTCACACTTGTCCATACCAAGACACCGTTGTGTCCCAGATGCCGCATGCTGTCAAACGCAACCGCACTCGAGCCGGTAGCATCAACAATCAGATCCGCTTTACCGACCTGCTCAACCAGTGTCTCCACATCGGTCTCGGTCGTCGATACATAAGTTGCTTCGAAGCCCTCTACAATTTCTGAATTAAGTGTTCCTTTCGCCGAACGCGCCATGGTGTAGACATCTAGGCCACGAAGCTTAAGAACCAACGTGGACAACAGTCCAATCTGCCCAGCACCCATCACAAATGCTCGTTGAGGTCGCCAAACCTTCATTCGCTGCTGAACCTCATAAGCCTGGCCAATCGCTTTAGCAGCACAACTCATGGGCTCCATCAATACATGCAAGTGACTTAACCCCACCGGAATCTTAACGATGTATTCTTCCGCATCAACAAAATACTCGGTCATAAAACCATGTCGAAGATTGATACCCCGCTCATAATACACCTCTTCACTAGTCATATCGTACGTACCGATTTGATCATAAATCGAGCCACCTGGACGGCGAACCGTAGCTGTCACCAAATCGCCAACCCGCACGCGGCGCACGTTCTCGCCTACCTCCTCGACAACTCCAAAGCACTCATGACCAATCGTCAAAAAATCGCAACCGGCAGGAGCGTTCCCATACAACGCGTCATTTATTTCCTTGTCGGTTGCGTCTACACCAACCTTTAACACTCGAACCAAGACCCCCGTACCATCCTCAATGGCACCAATCTGCGGCTGGGGAAGATCCGTCATGTGAACACTATTGGGTGTTCCAGGTTTTACAGCAATCGCTTTCATCAATCGTTCTCTTTTCGTTATATTGGGCGAATTGGTTTTATCGTTATCGCAGCACCTATTGTTATCTGCCCACAGCAAACATTAAACGGGGACACCTCGACTTTTTTATCTTTCGTTCCTTTTTGTAGGCTAGAACTCGCGCGATCTCAAGTAACTCAGTAAAAGCCATAAAATATGTTCTAATATCACAAAACACGTTATCATTACTAATCATATCAATCACTTTTAATTCAACTCGGAGTACTGCTACTATGGCCACAGCTGAAACCGTCAGTCGCCCTACAATTCATCAAACACAATGTTTTATCGGTGGCGAGTGGATCCCAGCACAAAGTGGGAAAACCTTCGACACCCACCACCCTGCTACCGGTGAAGTTATTGCTGCGGTCGCCGAAGGCGATGTCGGCGATGTCGACGCCGCTGTTGAAGCTGCTCGCAAAGCCTTTGATGAGGGCCCTTGGCGAACGATGGATGCTCGGGAACGTGGACGAATCATGTATCGCCTAGCCGATCTAATCGAAGCGGAACTTGACGAACTCGCAGCGTTAGAAACACTTGATAACGGCAAGCCTATTAGCGACTCACTCGCGGCAGACTTGCCGCTAACGATAGACTGTCTGCGATATTATGCCGGCTACGCTGACAAAATTCATGGTCAAACAATTCCCGTTAACGGCAACTTCTTTACGTACACCAAAAAAGAGCCTGTGGGGGTCGTCGGTCAGATCATCCCTTGGAATTTTCCAATGCTTATGGTCGCATGGAAATGGGGCCCCGCCCTTGCCGCCGGTTGTACGATTGTGATGAAACCAGCCGAACAAACTCCACTCACCTGCCTCCGCATGGCACGCCTTGCTCAAAAAGCTGGCATTCCAGATGGCGTTATCAATATCGTCCCCGGCTACGGACCGACCGCCGGCGCTGCAATCGTCGCCCACCCGGGCATCGACAAGGTCGCGTTTACGGGTGAATACAAAACTGCTCAAATCATCATGGCGGAAGCTGCTCCAACGCTTAAACGTCTTACTTTTGAGCTTGGCGGCAAAAGCCCGAACGTCGTCTTCAATGACGCGGACCTCGACGCTGCCGCTGCCGGATCTCACTTCGCTCTTTACTTCAACCAAGGCCAATGCTGTTGTGCTGGTAGCCGATTGTTTGTCCAAGAAGACATTCATGACCAATTCGTGGAGAAACTCGTTAACATGAACAACGATCGAGTGCTGGGCGATCCGTTCTCAACTGCCACGGAACAAGGTCCGCAAGTCGACCAGGCACAGTTCGACAAGATCATGGACTACATTGAGATCGGTAAAAATGAAGGCGCTCAATGCCTGACCGGAGGAACAGCAGATGATGCTGGAAGTCTATATGTTAAGCCCACACTGTTTGATGGCGTCACCGATGAAATGAAAATCGCGACCGATGAAATCTTTGGACCAGTCCTTTCAATACTAACATTCAAGGACACCGAAGAACTAATTCAACGTGCCAACAATACATTTTACGGACTTGCCGCAGCCGTATGGTCACGTGATATCGGTAAAGCCCACTATTTAGCCGACCGCGTACGTGCCGGAACGGTTTGGGTTAACTGCTACGATGTATTCGACGCAGCTGCTCCATTCGGCGGTTTCAAAATGTCAGGACTCGGGCGCGAGCTCGGTCAAGAAGGGCTCAACAACTACCTTGAAACTAAAACCGTAACCGTCGCCTTAGACTAGTTAAAAGCTTCATTCGTAGCGAACACGATGCAAGTTTGACGTTTTAATGTGCGCCATCATGAAAAAACCTAAAAGTGCCGGTGGCTGGCAGGCTATCCGTTATGTACTCAAGAAGTCGTGGCAATCCGGCAGTATGTGGCGGATGTGGAAGGCACTGCGCAGCCGCAATACGTGTAAAACCTGTGCCCTCGGGATGGGCGGACAACAAGGTGGAATGGTCAACGAAGCAGGACGCTCACTTGAAATGTGTAAAAAATCACTGCAGGCAATGGCCGCCGATATGCAAGCTGCCATTGCCGCTGATTTTTTCTCAACCTATACCATTGCTCAACTAGAACAATTTTCTTCCTATGACCTCGAACACGCTGGGCGATTAAGCCAACCTGTCATTTACGAAAAGCACCCTACCGTCGATGGCAATGGCCTAGCTGACGACCAACATTTTCGTACCATTAGCTGGGACGAGGCTTATCGTCGTATCACCCAAGTACTCCGAGAAACACCGGCGGACGACAGTTTTTGGTATTTCAGCGGTCGCAGCAGTAACGAAGCTGGGTTTCTACTGCAGCTATTCGCGCGGTTGTATGGCACCAACAACGTCAACAACTGCAGCTTTTACTGCCACCAAGCCAGTGGAGTCGGATTAACCAGCAGCATTGGAAGTGGCACAGCAACGGTCGTGCTTGATGACGTAGAACAAGCCGACCTCGTGTTCGTCATCGGAGGCAATCCGCCAAGCAATCATCCTCGCCTCATGACTTCATTGATGCATGTAAAAAATGCGGGGGGGGAAGTGATCGTCGTTAATCCGGTGCGGGAGGTTGGATTGGTAAACTTCAAGGTCCCCAGTAATCCCTATAGTATGTTATTCGGCACTCCCATTGCCGACCAATATGTACAACCACATATCGGCGGCGACCTAGCCATGCTCAGCGGAATTGCCAAAGCCGTCGATGAATTGGGTGGTACCGATCTTGATTTCCTACATCAATACTGTGAAAACAGTGACGATTGGCTCGCTAACATTCGCAAACTCAACTGGAAAGAAATCACCAAAAAATCGGGAGTTACAGAAGAAGCTATCCGCGTCATGGCCGCTTCTTACTGCAATGCTGAGAACGTTATTTTCTGCTGGACGATGGGAATAACCCACCATCAACACGGAGTACAAAACGTGCAAGCAATCGCCAATTTGGCATTAATGCGGGCCATGGTAGGTCGCCCTCACGCCGGCCTACTGCCAATTCGCGGACACAGTAATGTGCAAGGTATCGGTTCAGTTGGCGTGACACCAAAATTGAAGGATGCGATTTTCGCATCACTTGAAAGTGAACTTGGGGTTTCACTTCCCATAACCAAGGGACTCGACACGCTCGGATGCATGGAAGGCGCGGATCGCGGCGAACTCAAAATTGGTTTCTGCCTAGGGGGAAATTTATTTGGATCAAATCCCGACCTCACCTTCGCCAAACAAAGTCTTCAGAAACTGAAAACTATCGTCTATCTCAGTACGACGCTAAACACCGGACACGCTCACGGACTAGCCGACCAAACAATCATCTTGCCAGTCCTCACACGGGATGAAGAATCACAACGCACCACTCAAGAATCAATGTTCAACTTTGTACGATTGAGTGACGGTGGTCCCGCTCGGGTTCAGGGTCCACGTAGTGAAATCGAAATCATTGCAGATATTGCAGACCAACTTCTTGCGGATTCAACTCCCATCGATTGGAAGATGATGAAACAATCCGTCAACATTCGTACAGCCATCAGTAAGACCATCCCAGGGTTTGAAGCGATTGCGAAGATTGAAGAGGACCAAGCAGAATTTCAAATTGCCGGTCGCACATTCCATCAACCGCAGTTTACAACCCCCTCAGGAAAAGCCGTTTTACATTGCCATGAATTACCGGAGTTACGAGGCGGTGAGCAATCCATGCGTTTAATGACCGTTCGCAGTGAAGGCCAATTCAACACCGTAGTTTACGAGCAAGAAGATATTTATCGCGGCCAAGAACGACGTAACGTTGTCTTGATTCACTCCGATGACGTGCAACGATTAGGGCTGGCACATGACCAAATCGTCACGATCCAAAGCGAAACTGGTGAATTAGACAATATCCACGTTCGTGTATATGACGATATTCGGCAAGGGAACGCGCTAATGTACTTCCCTGAAGCCAACGTCCTGATTCCACGCCAAGTTGATCCTCAATCACAAACTCCGGCATTTAAAGGGGCGTTGATTAAGATCCTGGCAACGTAATCCTAATCCTCTCTTTGCCGTGCCATGCTGAACTATGCCCAATCTCACAACCAACATTAAGCGATTTTCAGCCGCCACAAGATTGTC
>JABHUV010000153.1 GCA_018658605.1 Planctomycetaceae bacterium
AAACCGCCGCCGCCAACCATGATTGGTAAGTTTCGGCTGGAATGTGAACTGGCGTTACCCATCCCGCTACCAAACAGCACGACGGTTGATTCTAACAACGACTGCCCATTCGAGTCGGGAGTCTCCTTTAGTTTTGTTAGAAATCGGGAAAACTGTGCCGCATAGAAAGTTTCAATGATCGTAAGTTCCTTAAGCAAATCGGGCCTTTTCCCGTGATGGGTCAATGAGTGATAACCCAACGAGATTCCGTCGAAAGGAAACAGGCGGTTCCCACCAGGATGTCCGTAACAAATGACGTTTGTTGACTTCGTTTGCAAGGCAATCACCATCAAGTCGTACATTACAGAGGTGTTGTACGGATATTCGAGATCAACGATAGTGTCGTCGTCGTCGCCACCTCGAATGACTTTGTCGCTGACTTTCGGTTTGGCAATGTCGATCCATTCCGCTTGGCGTTTTAACTTCCGTTCTACTTCACGGATTGCGGTAAGGAACTGGTCGAGTTTGTCCTTGTCGGCCTGCGCGAGCCTCTCGTTGAGACGTTTTGCATCTTGCCGAACGACATCGAGAATACTCGCGTCTTCATCAAGAAATTGTCGAGTTTGCTGCATCAACTGTGGGCTTTCATCAAGGAACAGTTTCGCAAAGACTCGCGCCGGATCGCTGTCGGTTGGCAATTTGATTCCCGCCCGTGACCACGAAACGCCACCATTACCGAGCAACAATGACGGGAATCTCGTCGTCTGCCCGATCTTTTCGCCCAGCCACTGGTCGAGCGTGTGCAATCGTTGCGGTTGATCTTTGACGTCTTTCATCTCGACGCCATTGAGAAATGTGGTTGAGCAACCATGCCCGCCACCAACACCGGGATGATCGAGATTTGTAAAGATCGTCAGGTCAGCTCGATGCGACTCCAGTGGTTTCAATAAAGTCGGCGTCTCATAGTCCGCGCCGGTTGTCGTTGGAAAGAACCCCGCTGGATTCATGCCATAGTTCGGAGACACACAGACAAAGCGTTTTGCGTTTGCGCTCGATTTGTTTTCGTTGGCGGCATGCAACGAGTCAAACGCCGGCAACGCAATAGAAACACCTAGCCTACGAAGAAAATTACGACGGTCAAGTTTGATCATGGTTAATAGCTCTCATATGGAGCTCGGCTGAGTGGAGGCGGCGGGATTCGAACCCGCGTCCCGAGACATTTTCATGTAAGCTTCTACGTACATAGTCGATTCTTTGGTTTTAGCAAACTATAACTCCGCTCGACAGGATTTATAGTTCGCGAACCTGAAACTTAATTTAGACTTCTGCGTGTCAAGTATGACAAAAGTCGATCTGGATTTGTGACGGACTGTTAGAGCTAACCAGCTAAGCCCTAGAGTCCGGGTTGCCTTTAATTAGGCAGCCAATGCTAGATTATTATCTGCAATTAAAATTGTTTAGTCAGCTTTTTACGTGGCCAACTGACCAACCACGGTACGCCACTTACACTTCAGGCTATCCGGTCGATACCAATGTCGCCCCCAGTGATAAGTTCATCGTTCAATGTTAATGGAACAATAGGTTCCTCTAACAACATCGGTATTGTTATTATACCAGCAATACGGTGTCTTGCCCAATATATATAAAATTAGCCGTTGGTGCTGCGTTAGACCTGTGTTGCGAAGACCAATAAGAATACGCCCAGTGGTATGCACCAAAAAGTGAACCAATGAAATCGGCCTTTTTCCAACAACAATAGTAGACACTTAAGCGCTCCGTAACCGACTACCGCTGAAACAGCGACTCCTAGACCAACCATATTCCAGTCGATAGCCACCAGATCGTTGCTTGTAGGCTTAAAAAGTTGTTTGCCTAGCATGACTACTACGGCGCCAACTATCACCGGAATCGACATTAAAAATGAAAATTGAGCTGCTTGTTGTCCGGGCAATCCAATCTTTCGCGCCACGACAATTGTCAAGCCACTGCGACTTAACCCCGGAACAATCGCAAAAGCTTGAGCAATTCCAATCCAGAAAGCTTGTCGATTTGACAATGTTTTAATATTCGTGGTTTCGTTCCCGTTTTCAACACTCGGTTCGCCCATCCACAATACAAACCCGGTGACAACTAACATGGCACCAGTCAGACGCGGATCTGTTAACAATTCATCCAATCCGCTAATCACAATCAGCAGTCCCGCACAAGCCGCAGGAATGGTAGCTACCGCAAGCGGAATGACTAGACTTCGACGGTTACCACATAGTTCGACCAAGAGCTTCCAAAATACCAGCAAGACAGCGAGTAATGTGCCGGCATGTAACGCGACGGTTGTTTCAGTTGTGGTCGCAGCCGTCATTGGATCAGGTATGAGAAATGTATCTAGAGCGATGAGATGCCCCGAAGAACTCACCGGCAAAAATTCAGTTAAGCCTTGTACGATCGCTTGGATAACTATTTTCATCGTTTCCATTTGCTACCGCTCTCGTTTCCAGCGACGCGCATATCGGCCAGTAAAAAAACTTTGCGTTACAAACATTAAGATGACAAGCAAAAACCACATCGCCTGTTTACTCGGTGGAGTTTCTTCTAAATCTAATTGCAAGTAGGAAATGATCTCGTTTGTCGACCCGGCTAAGATTCGTATAGCAAAAAGCCCCGCATACACTCCCACAAACAATAGATTTGCAATGGTAACCGCCCAGAGAGCCGACCAGTCTATATAGAGGACTAGAAACACCGCCAAACCCGATTGGACTACTGTTATCAACAGCATTAAGTATACCCAGCGGTGCTGCTGAATCGGCTCACTTGACGGTACCGAGGTTAACAGGTTTGCAATGGCGGGTAGGGCGGCGACGATGGCGACGGCCATTAAACTCAATGCCAATAGCCACACATGTCGTACTCGAGCGTTACTCCAAGTTGCCGGTGCAAATCGGCTTGTCGCAGATGTTTGATTCATAGCCGTTAATATATCACAAATTAATAGATTCGCATTTGTGACGGTCATGAATCTAACGAGGTCACGACAATCAAATTCGGCGAACCTTTATCAAAAGCGTTATGATATATTTAACAAACATAATTGCAACATCGCGAACATTCGTGGCCCGTCTTCACGATACACTTTAACGATGCAAGAAAGGTTCCCTGTGGATACATACTTAACGACAATGCAGATTCTTGGTTTGGCAATCGGTGGAATGTGCCACTCGCTGTTAGGCAGTATTAAAGTACCACTCGCGAATAAATTGAACATTAAAGAAGACAAGGTAGGTGCCCTAGTTAGCGCTTTTGGATTCACGATGATTCCCATGGCATTTGTAGCAGGGATTTTGGCGGATGAAATTGGTCGAGATTTAGTCATGGGCATTGCCTTGGGAATTATGATTTGTAGCGTTTTGGTACTGGCCAACGCAAAGACTTATATCGCAGCAGTCATTGCAGTTTTGTTGCTTGGAACTGGTTGGTCAGCATTGGTTAATGTGCTCAACGCGCTTCAAGGCCCAGCATTCTTACCATTCTTCGGTAAAGATACCCCGCTTTCCTCAGCGATGAACTTGGGTGATTTTGTTTTTGGGGCAGGTGCTTTTGTCATGCCTATCGCTACCGCTTTTCTGCTTGCTAAAGTCGGTTTAAAGAAAACATTCAGCTGGTTTGCCGTCTTGATGGCGATTTCGCTTGTGTTTGTATTTTTTGTGAATTGGGAGTTACTGAAACCAGACACAACGAAAGTGATCGATGATTGGTTAAGGGTGTTGTTAACCGATTCAGTCGTTCTTATTTGTTGCATTGCATTTTTCTTTCATGTTCCCACCGAAGCGTGTGTGGCGTTATGGGCTACGACTCTCATGAAAGATCGCGGAGTAACTGATGGAAAAGCATCTACACTATTGTCCGCGTTTTGGTTGGTCTTCACTGTTTCGCGACTAGTTGCCGCATTGTTAATGCCGGCTGGAATGGATCATACGATTTTGATTGTTTTGGCAGTAACTTGTACGACTGCTACTCTGGGACTCGCTCTTAGTCGTTCTCAACAAATCACCGTGGGTTGGATTATATTGTTAGGTGCGATTATGGGTCCCATTTTTCCGATTTTGATTGCTCAGTTACTCGGGCATGTAGGGGGAAATATAGACGAGCAATTAATTGGCCGAGCCATTGGCTTGTTCTTTTGTATCGGTGGCATCGGCTGGGCCCTGGTGCCTTTGATTGCTGGTAAAGTCGCAGCAAAAGCATCCGTTCAAAAAGCATTTTTTCTAATCTCCGTTGGAGCTGCTTGCTTAACAGTACTGACAATTATTTTGAGCAAACTGGCAATTTAAATTTTCGCTTTACTCTAAAACTTTACGCCGTGTCCTTCTGTGAAAGAACGAACCTGTTCACAACACCCCACTTGGGTCGTGCGGTATACTGAATGTCCTTATTAACCCCCTCCTCTTTTCATTAGAGATTTAACCCATGAAAGAACTACTGATCTTGTTGGCAGCAATGGTGACATGGACATCCTCTGCTACTTCAACTTCAGCAGCTGATCCCGCTGCTGTGCTGGATGCACCGACGAAAATTGGAACTAGCGGGTTAGTCTCCAGTAATTTTATCTATCCACTGGAAGGTCGACAAACACCGGAATGTCATGCTTCGACGATTGTCAGCACTCCCACAGGACTCGTCGCGGCGTGGTTTGGTGGCAAGCATGAAAAGAATCCTGACGTGGGCATCTGGGTTTCTCGATTTAAAGACGACCAATGGACTCGGCCTAGTGAAGTAGTCAATGGCGTGCAATCCGACCAATTAAGACATCCTTGCTGGAACCCCGTTCTATTTCAACCGGTTACAGGCCCGTTGCTTTTGTTTTATAAAGTGGGACCTACTCCAAGTACTTGGTGGGGCATGTTGGTGACATCTAATGACGGTGGAAAATCATGGAACAAACCGACTAAACTTGGTAAAGATTCAGCGATTGGCCATATCGTGGGTCCCGTCAAAAATAAGCCAATTGAACTTTCCGATGGTTCGATTCTGTGTCCATCGAGCAGCGAACATAACAACTGGCGTGTTCATTTTGAATTAACCAAGGACCAAGGTAAAACATGGGAGATCATTGGCCCTATTCACGACGGCAAGAATTTCAATGCGATTCAGCCTAGCATCCTCACCTATGAAAACGGTTCAATGCAAGTAATGTGTCGCACCCAAGAAGGCGTGATTGCCCAAAGCTGGTCCACTGATGGCGGTCAGACTTGGTCCCAACCTGCCGCCACTCATCTCCCCAATCCAAATGCGGGAACTGACGCAATTACGCTCGCCGATGGTCGGCAGTTGCTTGTCTACAATCACACCAACCGCCGCGGAGAGTTTCCTGCTGGTCGTAATATGCTAAATGTCGCCATCTCCAAAGATGGGAAGATGTGGCACCCAGTACTAACACTTGAACGTGATAAAGGTGAATATTCCTATCCAGCTGTCATCCAAACTGCAGACGGTGCCGTCCACGTTGCCTACACTTGGCGCCGCCAAACAGTAAAACACGTTGTTATTAACCCGAAAAAATTCTAGACCTTACTGGTGAGACACTCGCGAACTATTAACAGGATATATTATTATGCGTCACCTAAATTGTTTATTTGCTGCCTTCACAATACTGATGGTAGCAACGCTTGCCCCCACTCCCGCTGCAGCAGAAGTCTCTGTATCAAACGTATTCACTGACCACATGGTCCTCCAGCGTGACGTACCCGTCATTGTTTGGGGAAAAGCATCTGCCGCAGAACAAGTATCTATTGTGCTCGCTAATAAAACGGAAACCACTAAAGCGGATGATGATGGTCGCTGGCAAGTTCAATTACCAGCTTTATCCGTTGGCAGTGGACCACATACATTAGTCATTGAAGGCAGCAATCGAATTAAAATTAACGATATCCTCATCGGTGAAGTCTGGGTCTGCTCAGGACAATCCAACATGGCGTTTGCAGTTAGCGCTGCAAATGACCCAGATCTGGAATCACTATCTGCAAATTTTCCCGACATCCGTATTATCTCTGTTCCCCAGATTGGCAGTCAAACGCCCTTGGATAACTTTCAGGGAAAGTGGGAAATGGTCACCCCCGAGACGGTTAAGAGTTTTTCCGCGGTGGGATATTTCTTTGGTCGACAACTACATCAAACTTTAAATGTCCCCATTGGTCTGATCGACACAGCCTGGGGAGGCTCGGCCTGTGAAGCTTGGGTTCCCCGCGAGGTTCTGGAGGAAGCGGGAGATTATCAGGAGTTGCTTGTAAAATGGGATGACGCCGCCAAGGCGTATGACCCCGCCGCGGTTGCTCAACGATATGAGCGGCAACTTGCGGCCTGGAAACTTGCTATGGCAAAGGCATTGCAAGACAAGAAACCAGTACCTCGTCGCCCCCGCCTGCCCCGTAATATTTTGACAGGCCAGCACCGCCCCGCAAATCTATTCAATGGTGTTTTAAATCCGATTGTCGGATATGGGATTCGCGGTGCCATTTGGTATCAGGGTGAACATAATGCAGGACGTGCGTATCAATATCGGAATCTGTTTCCACTGATGATCGATACCTGGAGAAAAAGGTGGAATCAAGGAGACTTTAGCTTCTATTGGGTATCTTTGGCTGACTTTCAGGATGAAGTGCCTGAACCGGTGGGCAGTAGTTGGGCCGAACTACGCGAAGCTCAGACCATGGTGATGAGTAAGTTGTCCAATACGGGCGAGGCTATTATTACCGACTTGGGTGAATCTCATGATATCCACCCGCGTAACAAACAGGATGTGGCTAAACGTCTGGCACGCTGGGCACTTGCGAAAGACTATGGGATCGACCTTGTTTACCGCAGCCCTCTCTATAAATCTTACGAAACAAAAGGGAATCGCATTGTTGTTACGTTTGACCATGTGGGCGGGGGGCTTGATACATTTGATGTACGAGAGGTTCGCGGGTTCGCAATCGCTGGTGAAGATAAGAAGTTTGTGAATGCTTCAGCTCGGATTGTTGGTAAGAATCAAGTTGAGGTTTGGAGTGATATCATTACCGTTCCAGTTTCTGTGCGATACGCTTGGGCACAAAATCCAATATGTAATTTGCAAAACAAGGAGCATTTACCTGTCACACCCTTTCGTACAGACAGTTGGGATGGAATTACAAAAGGCGTGGTGAAATAAATGTATCGCGAACGTTATACGCCGTGGTTTACTTGGCTTTTAGCAGTTGTCATCCTCTGTACGGTTGTTGGCATGCTGCCATTCATAAGTGGCTTTCTCAGCGCAACAGATTCTGGTGGAGCAGATTTTTTAGATGATGAGCGGGTGGGATATATTATTGGTATTTCGGTTACAGGATTTGTCACAGTCTTTGTGGGGTTCTTAGCGGTTGTGTTCAGCCGGTATTTTATTGAAGTCGATCGTGGCACGATCCGTTTCGGTTACTTATGGTGGAATGTTAGCACGACCGTTGAGCAAGTCGAAAGTGTTGAAGTTGATGAGGCGAAGTTTAAAGAATTTTTGGGGATGGGGTGGAGAATTAGTGTTACGACTAAACGGATTGGTTACGTTGTAAGTTTTGGTGAAGCTGTTGAAATTAAGATTCGTAATGGCAAAACATATTTGATTTCCTGCAGAGACCCTGAGGCCTGTGTAAAAGCGATAAAATCTTAACTCAAAAAAATCGGTCTGATTCTTTGGAAAAGACAGCGGCGAACAATATGAAACTTGCATCCGTTTTGACTCCACTGTCAGATGAGAATCTAACATTAGCCGCTCAAACCGGCGTGGAAACGATTACGATACGCTACCAAGGCCCTCAGAAATCTGCTTGGGAGCCGACACTAGAGCGGATACGGTCTTTTGGATTGCAGCCAGCGGCTGTAGAAGACGCCATCGCCATGGAAAATATCATCTGTGGTCGCGAGGGTCGTGATACAGAAATCGCTGGCATAATTTCGTTGCTGCAAATCATGGCTGATCTCGAAATTCCGGTACTATGTTACAACTTTATGGCGGGTACCGATTGGGTGCGGACTCGCGTAGATGTTCCTGAACGTGGCGGCGCCGTTGTAACACAATTTAATCTTGCTGAAATTGACCAAGCGAAATCACTCGACGATGCCTCGCGATCGCTTGAAAATGAAATTCTAACGGCAGATGCTTTATGGGAAAATCTCACTTATTTCCTGGAACAGATTATCCCCCATGCCGAGCGTTTAGGAATTGATTTAGCGATGCACCCCGATGATCCACCATTGGAGTCGTTTCTTGGTCGCAGCCGCATTATGAATAGTATCGCGGGCTTTCAACGTTTGGTTGGCTTGGTCGATAGTTCCCGCAATGGAATTTGCTTTTGCCAAGGATCGTTTGTGGAGATGGGAGCAGCAATTCCTGAGACAATTTACCTTCTCGGTGATCACATACGCTATGTACACTTTCGGGATGTCCGCGGAACGCATGATAATTTTACAGAGACGTTTCACGATAATGGACCGACGGATATGGCGGCTGCAATGCGAGCGTATAAAGAGATTGGATTTAGTGGTTCGATTCGCCCAGATCATGTTCCTCAACTCTGTGGTGAAGACGATGGTGAACCAGGTTACACACAACTCGGGCGATTACATGCCTATGGTTATATGCGTGGATTGATGGATGCAGTATAGACTGGACATTGGATAACAATGGTACAGTTAGGTTTGTATTTTTTAAGCTTGGATATTCAAAATGAGTCAACCGGAAACGATCACCTTGGACATGATGCGGCAATCGCTATATTCAGCGGTTGTTTGTGATGCTCTCGATGGATTGGGTTTTACGAATCAATCTCCTAGAACGCAACTTTTGCCACTGACCGTAGACGAAGTACTTGTTGGTCGGTGTCGTACCACAAGCTGGGAAGACATTGATTTTGAAGATCCTGCTCCCTATGAATTAGAATTACAGGCTGTCGACAGTTGTGAAGCAGATGATGTGTTGATATGCGCCGCAAACGGCAGTATGCGTTC
>JABHUV010000240.1 GCA_018658605.1 Planctomycetaceae bacterium
AACTCCTGACTCCATAATCGCCGGATCCGACAAACGGCCAATTTCTGTTCTGGAAGGAACGTGATAAATAAATACTTGATTGGCACGACCGGCAGCGGCATACTGCCCATCTGCACTAATCGCTACCGAATAGATAGGATTAACACCCGCCGGTAATGGTTGCCATTTGACGGAACCACCTGCGCCCAACACCTCACCTTTCGCTCCCTGATCGATCCAAAGTTTGATCAACCCAAGTTCCTTCGGCGTGAGTTTCTTGGCACCGACATCATTGTCATCTGGTGGCATATAAGATTCTTGTGCGCGAGAGGCGAGCTTGATAATAAGACTCTCAGAACCGTTCCCAGCGACCACGGCAGGGCCGTCGACACCCCCGGCAAGCAGCGCCGCGGGCGTTTCCATAACAAGATCACTTTCAGCATCCGTCACGTTATGACAAGCCAGGGAGTTGCGTCGAAGAATAGGTAAGACTTGCTTTTCAAAGTCGACCTTATCCTTTTGTTTAATCACCGCAATTTCGATCACTTCGTCTTCTGCTGTTGCGAATTCTCCCAAACCGAACGAGCAACCAATAATCAAAGCGATAACGACACAGCGGCAAGTTGAAATATTTAAGTTCATAGTTTTAATTTCCGTGGAAGGCGTTTGTATTGACGGTTCAGACATGCTTGATAACACTATTTTGGAGCAGGCTATTTAGCATCAGGAGTTTTGGCGGCAGCAACAACTTCTAAATTAAGTTTCGTTTTTGCGGTGACAGGGACAGCATTGAACTTAGCAGATCCGGCAACTTCGATTATGTGTTTTCCTGTGACAGCCACATCCGTCGCGGTCAGTTTAGCCATTACTTCAGTGGCGTCTTTCGCGATTTTTGCTTTAGCGACGGCAACACCTTTAAGCGCCCCTGGAATAGTGAACGTCAAATCAACCGGATCCACAAACCCATATTTACGTTCAATCGAAAACTTTATTTCCATTTCGCCTCCCGCAGTGATTTGAGAGGAAACCTCAGCAATGATGAATGGAGAGTCGACCACATTAACGCGGATCGGAGTTGACACAACAGCTACTGTATAATCCTTTGCGGCGTCGGCCTTCTTGACAGCTTCCAGCGCCTTGTCCGCAGCCGTTTTGGCCGCGGCGGTTCTCTTCTGCGTTTCTATCGCCGTCTTAAGTTCAGTAGCAGCGGTGGCTTTTGCTTCATCACCTTGGGCGGTCTTGTTCGTTTCCATTGCGGTGACCAGCGCAGCATCCGCGGCCGCGAGCATTTTAACGACATGGGCTACCTTTGCTTCTGCGCGAATAATTGCGTCACCATTCCGAGTTCGCTTAACCTTCCCATCGCCCCGTAGATAGTACGTGTATAAGCCCGCCTTCGCCTTGGCATTTTTCAGGTCAATAACAAGTTTTTGCTCGTTACTATCCGCCTTAAACGTGAGATCAGTCGGTTTAACTTCGGCGGCAACATTAGTTCCTACTAATTTCAAATCACCCTCAAATCCAGCTCCCCTCGCAACCTTAACAGAAACTTCTAGTTTTCCTCCGCGAGACGTCTCGAGCACGTTGCCATCCCCAACAGATACAACCACAGCGCCATCCTCAACGTCGATTACCGACAACCAACAGCTATTAAGATTTTGAAAATATGCCGATGTCTGAGTTTTGTTAGCGGTACCCCATGTAACCCCAGCATATTTCGCCTCAACCTTTACTAGTTTGTCACCCGTTTTACCTGTACCTATTATATGTATATTCCCCTGCCAACCCTTTACATCAGCGCTCGAATTTAAGACAAGACTCGCAACCGATTGGCTAGCGCTGAGCTCCACACCTGCGCATGTTACCCCAGCGGGTAAGCCTTCAACCGATACGGAAACTGGGCCCGAAAAACCTTCAACCCGTTGCACTCGCACGTTAATCAATAACGAATCTGCTTTTCGCAAGACAGGTGAAAAAACCTTAATCTCATTAGCGTTAGCTGTTTTTATTTGTTTCAGGTCAGCGATTAGAATCAACTCGGGCTTCTCCGGGCGTATACGCAACTCATATTGAAGACGAGGGTCGTTTCGAGATCGACTGAATTGATCCGTAACACGAATTCGATAGGTAGCATCTTCAGGTGCGCTAAAACGATAAATGGGATCGTCCGTAGTTGCGTCGAACTCTTGACCAATACCGCCATTGCGATTACTAGGATCGTCCACCGACGCAACTGTGCTAATCGTTACTTTGCCGTCCTCTGCGGTAACGACTTTTTGGACAAGCATAATAGCGTCAACGGACAACCCACGTCGATGGCTAACGACTTCTATGATGTAAATCTGACCCTTGGTTGCTTTAAACTCAAACCAGTCTACATCTCGGGCCGGGTAGAATTGACCCGACACGACACAGGGCACGTTCAATTTTGTCGGTGTCTCGCCGCTATCATTGTCCACCGACTCTATCACTGTTGGTAGGTCGCTGATGCTGAAGGTGAGATTATCACCCAAAACTGAAACATCGGTACTAATGATACTCCCTTCAACAAGTTTTCGATGAATCCTACTGGCTGATACTACTGCAGGAGGAAACTGGATGCTCTGCGTGAGATATTCAAGTTGAATACCATCGATAAACGCATCAGTAAGAGGTTTTCCGCCCGGTAGGTTGCGCCCGACAATCGTATATTCGGATGCCGCGCCAAGATTCCCGATCGAAGGTAGCACGTAGTCCACGTGACTACCCGTCTTTATTAACAAGCGATATAAATATTCAACACCCCCGCGGTATACAAAATCTCGTACTGCAATCACGTAAACCCCCGCTTTCACGGCAGTAAAATCGACTAACGAATCCTCACCTATTCCATCGTTATTTTGCGAGAGTTCATGGCCTTGCTCATCCAAGATTGTCAACACTGAATTGGTGCGGGAGCCAATGCGCTGTGCAAGGCACTCGATAATAATACGTTGGCCAGCGGTGAGATTGATTTTGAAATAATCGCGTTTGCTCGCGTCCGTGAACCCAACCACCTCCGTATCACCATGGATTTCTTGAGCTGTTTCTATTGTATGATTGCTGGCACCGCTAATGATCTGTTCTCGAGAACCAACAACAAAGGCTCGGGGACTCGAGAGACCAAACCGACCTGCGGCGCGAACCTCATAGACACCAACAGGCACGTCGGCAGCTATTGCCACTTGAAATTTGTTGTTTACTATTGTGGGGATGGCGTCGAATTCGCCAGCGGCCGTTGACACTTGTGTTGCTACGACTCCTGGGTGCGAAAACACAAGTGCCTTAAGATCATCTTGATCGGCACCGCTAACGGTGACCTCTACCGTAGTACCGGTCGTGCCACCCGCAGGAGTAATGGTAGAAAGTTGCGTGCTTGGTAACTGCGCTAACAACGAATGGGAGCCAAAAACGAATACTAGCAACGTGAAACTAAGACTACGGAACGACATGACGCTTTCCTCTAAGGGGTCTAGTTATATTTTTTCAAGTTTGGGAAAGTCACTCATTAACTCACCCACGATAACTCAAACATCTTTACTCGTTGGTCACATCACATCGGCGGGGGTTCACAAAGGGAAGGCTTTCCATGCAAATGAACAAAGATGTGGATGTCCGACGTTTATATAATAACTTAATTGATTCAGAATATCAAACAATAGTCAGCGGAAAATTGCTTCACTTGTCTACCGTCATCGCTAAACGCTGTCCCTGCTTTGGGCTTCACTGCGACCGATGTTAGTGACTGTAGTTTGTTCTACACTTAATCTTGGAGATCTAGAAACGCTCATCTCAAAACACAACAAATATTCGCGACCTGCATCCACCGTGTCACCGGTTATTTGTTTATGTTGAAATTAGTCCCTTTCGAAAAGTACGAATATTTTTTCGACTAAAATGACGGTTTTTGGTATCAATAGTACTAACCACTACTGGACGACGTCCCAAAGGTTGTGACCATATTTTACGACTCCCAATGAGTGATAGATTAGCTCGGATCTAAATAATGTCTGGAACATTCCTTACTAAAGACACCCCAATATCAAAATTCGCACAGATATTTACATTGATTGCGCTGCTGATCACCTCCTTCTTTTCGCGTGGGTGCAGTATGGACGGAATGCGAGGTGTCCTAGAAGTGCAGCGACTTCCAATTTCATATGCAGAGGGTTTGGTAAACGGACCCTCGATGATCAAAGCAAAGGTTCGCCGCGAAGATGCCACTTTGAATAGCCGGATCGAGAGAGGCCCTGTAGTCTATTACAACTGGACTAAAGAGCGGGAGGAGACTGATAGCGAGGGTGATTCAACATGGGTCACCGTTGACTCCGCGTCAGCCACCGTCAATTTCGCCGTTGATGACCCCACTGGAAGTGTGTTTGTAAAAGCACAATCAAATACGCCAGAATTATACCCGACGACTATCGCAACCAAATATTACGGTAATTACCGTGAAAATGAAACGGTGATTAGGGCGGATGCCGAAGTACTGGTGTTAGGTGAATACGATCATCAACAGCATACGATCGGAGCAAGTTCCTATCGCGAGGGAATACAGTTTACCATCTCGGTGCACGGGGAAACCGCGATCTTGGCAGCAAGAGGATGGACCAG
>JABHUV010000362.1 GCA_018658605.1 Planctomycetaceae bacterium
CCCTCTCGGGACGTCCACCGAGCCACTCGGTCAAATTGGTACGCGCTGGATACTTCCCGGTCAGAATGCTCGCGCGACTCGGCGAGCAGACGTGGCACGTCGAGTAGGCGTTGTCGAACAGCATGCCTTCTTTTGCCAACTGATCGATCGCCGGAGTTTCATAAAACTGGCTGCCGTAGCAACCTACGTCCCGTTGGCCAAGGTCGTCGACCAGAAAGAAGATCACATTGGGTTTTTGTTGCGCGTGTAATTCAACGCAGGCTATCAGCGATAGCGCGGTATAAAGAGCAAGCATCTGGACGGTTTGTCGGGTTCTCATCGTTTGTTTCTCTCTGGAAGATGCATTTTCAGTTTCTCGATTGTCGATTTGTATTGCGAAAGAGCGGCTAGATTTTTCCACTCGTTCGGGTCGTTGGTGTGGGCATACAACTCTTCCCCCCCATCCGCTAGTGACGGTTTCCCGGGTTCAACGGTACTCACGTCTGCCGGTGGAAAGTCACGGGCACTGAGCCAGTGAGCCGCCGGACAAGGAAAATGGGGGGGATCAAGAAGATGGTAAATCTTCGTTGACCGGCAGGGTGAATTGCGACTTGATGGCAATTCGTTGGCCGGTCCGCTGAGACTCTCGGGCGGCAGTCATGATTTCAATCACGTGCAGGGCGTGTTCCGCTGAGACCTCCGGCTGTTTGCCCGTGGCCATACATTCGGCTATGTGCGAAGCGCCCTGCTGCCAAGAGTAGCCCTCGCCATATAGGCCGGTGCGCGGGTATACATTTATATTTTTCGCGTCAACATGACGCTGCATCTTATTGCCCTGTGTACGCAACGCCAAATCAACGCCGTGGGGAGCCCAATCGTATCCGGCCAAGTACATCGAACCACCCGTGGCGGTGATCGAAATCGTGTGATGAGATTGATTAGTGGCCGCGTGATGGCCGCCCTTATGGTAGTTGAACCCACACTGCATGTGCGAAATGATGCCGTTGCCATGGTCCATCAGAACCATGGCATTATCTTCGGCTTCGACTTTGAATTGCCCTATTCCTCCAATATTTCGGGTCGGGGTGATAATGCTCAACATTGCCACGATGGAACGGGCAGGTCCAAATAGTCCGGTAAGTGTCATCAAGTTGTAGACGCCCAGATCCGGCATGCTGCCGCCGTTCTTATCATAAAAAAATCTGGACCAACTCGGCCCGGCATTCCCATAGCTGGCGTGTGCCGCGGCGACGCGTCCCAACTTACCTTCACGCAGCGTCTTGGCCATGAAGTGGAACTGCGGGCTCATCACCACCGTCGGCGCACCCCATATGCGAATGCCCTTCTTCTTGGCTAGATCAAACAACTCCTGTCCCCCGGCTAGATCATTGGCCATGGGCTTCTCACTCCAGACGTGTTTTCCAGCCTCTAGGGCCTGCTTGTTTAGCCGATAGTGTTCCTGCATGTCGGTCAGATCGACGAGCAGATCGAAGGCTGCACCGGCTAGCATCTTGTCGATATGGGGATAGTGATTGGGTACGTTGTACTGTGTGGCCGCCTTTTGGGCTCGCACGGGTATGATGTCACATGTGCTGACTAACTCAACGAACGGGCAGCTCTTTAGGTGTGGCAGATACTTTCTCGACACGCTACCACAGCCGATGACGCCAACCTTAGTCTTCTTGCCCGAATACTCTCCGCCGGTGGCTTGGATGATGGGCAAGCCGCTCAACGCAGCCGCTGTGCCAACGCCGGCGCTGCGTTGAATGAATGCTCGTCTATCCGTAGTCTCATCTTTGTTCTTTTTCATTATTTGGAATCTTATGTTAGATGTGTGCTAAATCTACCTGACAAAAACTGAGGTTAATTATACCGAAATACTCCTAAAAAAATCGTTTACACCTTTCGCTTCGAGCCTATCGCACCCACACCAAGCAACCCTTGCTCAAGTGTTCGTAGTTCTGTGAACCCACCACCGATCCGCCGGGCAGGGAAAATAGGACGAGACCACATCCGACCAGCTGACCAAATCACAACACGGAGTGCTTGGTTAGGCGGTGGCTCTCACTCATTTTACTTGCCAACCAGTTCTGTCGCTTCGTGTTGAGGGGCGGACAGTTTCTCACGTAAAGTCTCCAATTCCGCAAGTGCAGGCACTATCTTTTCCTCACCGAGACGTTGTTAACATCGGGACTCAAAAAGGAGAGCGATGATCATTACGACAACAAACGGAACAAGTGCCCAATACGAAATGTTGGTGGCACCAAACACCACGGTGATAAACAGGAGACCGCTGAAGGGCTCCTACTGGTTATCAGACGGTTTCACCAGCACCCGACTTACTTTAGTTTGTCACTCTTTTCGCGGAATTCGGACAGCAGCGACCAGACAGTGGGCACTCGATCCTGAAGCCTTTTAAGCACCACTTCCCCTAGATTAGACTCATCAAACGGAACTGCGCGAACATCGGAATTCACATCGCCTGACAGTCGGCCGTATTTGAAGTCATAACTAAAACCGCCGACATCGTTTAGTCTTTCTCTGCTCTGACCCTCCGCTGGTACCGTGACGTAAAACTCACCTCTCGTTTCCTGTGCATTCGCAGGCTTACTACTCAGCCTTCTATCTTGTACCAAACTTTCATAAAGTTCCCGTGCCGTAAAGAACGCTGGGTCTATCAGTTTGATTTCATCAGCCATGAATCGACGGTATACATATTTATCATTCTCCTTATAGTCTCTCAATCGTCGCAATTCGTTTTCAAATGCCTCCTGGTAGAACGGAAAATGAGTGCAGCCCAACACGACAGATTTGAGAGGCGGAGCCTCATTGGCTTCACGCATTTGTTCCATCAACGTCGTCAAATGATAAGCAATGTAGTTTTCTACAGAATTTAATTGAACGTTGGTGAGCGCCTGCTCGGAACCATTAAATAACATGCGATTCCCTGAGAAGTCGAACCCGTACCTAGGAAGAATGGACAGATCAATCATCGCCTCTTTGTTATCCGAGGACGGGCCTCGATAGTCATCCCGTGGTGAGTTATCCTCTTTTCCATTTTGAATGAATTCGCGAGCTCCGTCGATTGACCCAGCCAAGCCAAACGCGCCCTGCTGAAACACATCTATTTTTTGGCTCAGACGTCTTTGATTCGCATTATCCTTTATCGCTCTAGGATAGGCTCCGGAGAGAACGGTTCCTTTCGTTGGCACGACCGCAATGCTGGCATCTTCCCCTGGCGATAGCACTTCGATCGCGCCTTTGGCACCCGCATCGATCACTCCAACAACTTTAATGTCCAATCCGGCAGCGTGGACAACTTGTTCAATATCTGCCTGCCCATAAGCCGTGGCCGTATTACAGGCAATCACGATCGCTTTCACGGGAGATTTACTCCATTGACGTTTTTGGCCCGATAGACTGAAGTAATCTTTACCAAGTAGAAAGTCCGCATCCTTCACAATCAAGTCATCTAAAAACTGCTCCTTCTTGATCACCGGGTAGTTACCGTAGGGCATATTGGCTTGATCCGCCAGAAAAATGAACGACTCTTTTTCGAAGTCTGATATACCATCACCAAGAGGATCATGAGTACGATTGTTAAAGCCATCGGACTTAAGAATCTGTTCTAAAATGGTTAACCCGCCAGTACCGGAATCGAACACTCCAATCGGATATTTTTTGATCTGTGATGCCCGTACGCCCTCATAAGTCGCCCTAACTTCTTCGCTGGCAGCTTGTTTCACAGGATCTTGCGCTGAGATCTGAGTTGACGTTAGTATAAGTAATACGGTACCGATCCATTTGATTAACATTCTCTTGGTTTCCATTCGATCTAAATTAACCCCGGGCCCAGCATTGGCATCACTCACTATAATCCTGATTATGATGTCAGGTCTGAAGTACTTTTAAATACTGCTCCGCTATGGCGAACGACAGGTTTGCCACGATGCTGTCCCACCAGCTTACCAAATCACAACACGAAGTGCTTGGTTAGACCCCACCACCGGGACGCTGGACAAGTCAATAGGGGTTAATCTTCTTCACATCCGATGCCCACCTTCGCGGAGGATCTGGGTGGTGGACAGGCGGGCGGACGTTAAAGTACAGTCGCGGTGCTCTTACGGAACCGCTGTGAGGTGTTAGCTGAATTTGAGAGCGTATAGGTCCCCATCCCGTATGGCAATTCTCAGTCGCACCGCTTTTCCGGCGAGGCTAGAAACATCGGTGGATCCGTTCCAGGAGACCGTGCGATCCAGTTCATCGCCAAAAGTTTGGTCAGAATCGGCGAGTGTGAATCCGGAGATGGGTCGTCCCGTTGCGGTTTGCAATTCGACCTGAATGCTTCCGGCCGCAGAGGTACTGAAGTTAATATCCAATCGCGAGCCGTCGAATGTGAGTGGTCGGGTAATGATTTCCCCACCTTCCAAGGGGGAACTTGCTGAGACAAATCCATCCTGTCGGAGAGTATGGCGGGTAATTTTTGTGCCCTCACCGTGCCATTTTCCGGATCCGGCATAAAACGATAATTCCTGCGGTGCTCCGGGCTGAGATGACCGGGTGGTTACCATGTTCCACGCCATTTCATGATGAGCATAGTACCATGAATCGGGTCGTTGGATTCCTGGTCGCAAGAAGGCTTCGTTCCATCGATTGAATTGAACACCATCACGACTGGCCATAATTTGGGTTTCGGTGAGGGCGGTCCCGTAACGAAGGTGAGCCGCTGCACGCAGTTCTCTGTTTTTAAGATCCGGCAAAGCACGCATGGAAGGGCTCCAACCGCGTTCGACGTAACGCATGGGAAAGCCTAGCAGTAGGTGGGGAGCGCGGAAGTATGGGATTACATTATTAGTGTACATCTCCTGATGGGGTGAGTTCGTGTAGGTCAGATCACGCTCATCGGTCCATGTAATCAGGTCATCCGAGATCGCCGTTCGGATCGCCCGGATTCCTGCTGGCGACCAATTGTCGGCTTCCGTGATACCATCGGTAAAGTACCTCCAATAGGCTCGGTATTTCTCAATCGTCGGATCCCAGAAGCCGATATTCGTCGAATCAAAAGCCCCGTGGGTAATGACTGCCTTCTCATGTGCTCGAGACCAGTGAATCCCGTCAGCGGATTTAAATAGAGCCATTCCGCCGGTTGTGTTTTTCAAGCCACCAAAGGCTTTCAACCGTTCGGATTCTGGACAATCGGGACGCTGGTCGATGAAGACACTGAAGTTGTGGCTGCCTGGTCCGCGCCAAATAATGTTGTTGGCCTTGGAACCGTCATGATCAAATAGCCCCAGTTCCGGTGTAACCCAGTTAATTCCGTCCGTGCTTTCTGCGTAGCAGGTCGATTCGGCGTTGGTGTGTCGGAGTTGATTATTGACCAGATCAAAATTGGATCCGCGATAATACATTCGATAGGTATCCCCGTCTTTCAGAACGGTGTGATAGCCTGAGGAAGTCCCTTCCCACGGACGATCGTGTTGAATGACCTGTTCGCGGGCAATGGGGTGATGCAACTGGAACCTCACTTGACCATGGGTCTGCTCGACGAGGAAATCGTCCAGGAACATCTCACGCCGAGTTCCCATGGCATAGATTGAATCTATGCGGCGGCGTTTTCTTTCTGCCCTGCCCATTAGTGTTGATGTGGTGGAAGCAAGGACGCTCGCTGCTATGAAATTGCGTCGGTTGATCGTCATTCAGATATTCTCCGTGTAGCGTTTCTATGGGATTAAACGGATCGAGATCCGGCGGCTCGCTATGAAGTGATTTACACAACAGCCTGAACCTCCGTTAGGCATATCGAAAATCTCCAATATTGTCAAACTTTCATTTATCACCATCGGACGAATCGAGAATAACAGTTTTGGATGGGATGTCAAGTTTCTGCCAACCACAAGATTTACATTCATTTTAACGACGCAAATTGCTTGATTAATTGTAGCCAGTCACACCCACCAGCCCCTGCTCGTGTGTTCGTAGTTCCGTGCCCCACCACCGGGCCGCCGGGCAAGGAAATAGGGGAGCGTCGACGACGTATCATAAAAACTCTGGTAACCGCGATGGCGGGAGCTATTTCTGATGCATAGATACGAGGCACCTGCAATTACTGTTTTTATAAGATTCTCTAACCAGTTTTAATGCAAATCCGGGGTTTTTTTAGCAAACCAGACTTGAAAAAATAAGCCCAAATGCAATTATGTGACAACCAAAAAAAGGAGAATTACTGATGATTAAAAATATATGTTCACTGTTATTGTTACTACTCACGAGTGCGCTAGTCGCTGACAACAACCGTCAGATCCTATTAGAATTTGAAGATTCGAAAACCATCCGTAACTGGCGGGCCATTAACGACGGTGTGATGGGAGGACGATCTGTTGGTCGTTACCGTTTGACGGAGAGCAAGATGCTCGAGTTTTATGGCCGTCTTTCTCTGGAAAACAATGGTGGTTTTGCATCGATACGACTTCCGTCGGGAGACTTTAATCTTAAAAAGGGGGACCTATTGATTCTTCGACTTAGAGGAGACGGAAGGACTTACAACATGAACTTATACGCCCAGCAAAATCTCGGTGGATTTTCATTCCGTCAATCTTTCAAGACAATACCTAACAAGCTTATCGAAGTTAAGTTACCTGTTGATAAATTTGTAGCAACTTGGAGAGGCCGAGTATTTCCAAAACAGAAACTTACCCCCGAAGATATTACAGGCCTTGGTTTTCTTCTTGGTGACAAAAAAGAGGGTGAATTCAATCTGCAATTGAAATCAATTAGCGTTCAACGCGTTAACACTAATTAAAAAGCTAAAATCCGGATTCTTTGTCGACGCGGTTTTTAAATATATCCAATTATACATCGGATAATCTCGCGTCGGATTTCCGTCTTTGAGAAGTTTTGTGCGTGCTATAAGTCTCTACGTAGTTAAAATTCAATAACGTCGCTAGGGTGTCACGAATACGCGATGAATCTCAACAAAATCAAGAATTATACGACAACTAAAGGTATTCAAGTTTTTTAATTGGGATTAATTGAAACATCAAAGTGATAACAAAAAGAATGATCTGCACCAGTCTCGCAATTGTTGTTACGGCTATCTTCTTTTTCGTTTGGAAAGTGACTGCTAGAAGTCAATATGAATCGGCTGATTACACCGTACTTGAATCCCAGGGGGTATTTGAAATTCGTGAGTATCCGTCCCTAATGATGGTGACAACAAACATGAATATCGAGTCGCAAGGTGACGATGGAAGTTTTCGACGACTCTTTCGATATATCAGTGGCGCAAACGAGACTGGTCAAAAGGTGGCTATGACAACTCCCGTGTTAATACAACCTGACAAAGACGTTCTGGGGCACCGTATGGGATTCGTTATCCCGAAAAGAGTCGTAGAAGAACGAGTCCCCAAACCTTCCAGCAACCAAGTTCAGATTCGAGAACGAAGAGGCGGTCGCTTTGCTGTAATTCGTTTCAACGGACGACTTACCAGCGACAAATTCGCAGCAGCCGAAACACGTTTGCGATCATGGATGTTGTCCCACGGGTTGCTGGGCGAGGTGCACGTTGAGTCTGCAGGTTATGATCCTCCTTGGACACCCGGCCTCCTACGCCGAAATGAAATCCTCATTCGCTTGCGATAACTGGGCTACAAGATCTCCTATTAACCGACTAGCTGTGTAATCAGAATTAGAAATCGTTTCATTTTGTTTTCTCACACACAGAATAAACACCCTTCACATTCGCCGGTAGGTTAACCTACCGGCGAATTCGACTTCCGTTAACAGAAGATTCATTTTTCGTGATTTTATCTATTTTTATTATTGCCGTAATTGCCGTCACCGTATTACTACCACAGTCACAACTAGACATATTTATTGGGGATTGGAAATGAATCTTTAGATATTCATGTGATTAACGCTGTACTGATTGAACATTTCCGTCTAGGCGGGTTTTAGCATCTTTCATTTGATGGCCTAGGCGCCAAATTTTTATGTAGAGGGGTAATGCTATGATTAAGAAACACGAAGAGTTCACTAATATTTTCCAATACCTCGCCGAGCATGGCTGCGAAACTGGCTACAGCACTTCATTTCAGCCTAATCCGACAAATGCTCCTCCCGGCAGTAAACTCAAGATTAAAATTTTAATGAAACGCCTAGAACTTGGTCAGACCCTTTGGAACGACTTGGATAGGAACGATTTTGATGGATTAACTGGGCCGATCAAACCGTCAAAATTTCGATAAAGATATTATAAACTGGCAAACATACCACGCATAATCATCATTTCCGTAAAACTATTACACTCATTTTATAAAAACCGTTGCAATGGTTCTCATTTAATCGCGACGGTTACATTCCGATAGTAAAATCAATTGGAAGCACAGATAGGAACATTTTCACCTTCGTGGAATTTTCGACTTGTCTGCGTGGTTAGTAAATCAGACTAATCACCCAATACTCAGAAATTTATCCAATCCAGAACACCCTGTTTTCAATTTTATTCCGCCATGCCTACTGACAATTCCATTTGCTACGATGCCGTGCTGTTTGTTTCTTTTGGTGGTCCGGAAGGGCCCGATGACGTCATTCCTTTCTTGGAAAACGTTCTCCGTGGCAAGCACGTTCCGCAGGAGAGAATGCTCGAAGTTGCCGAGCATTATTATAAGTTTGATGGAGTGAGTCCTATCAATTCGCAAAACCGAGCACTGATCAAAGCAGTTGAGTCTGAGTTAAGTCAGCAACAAATCAACCTTCCTGTTTACTGGGGAAATCGGAACTGGCACCCCATGCTGACTGAGACGTTTGAACAAATGCAACAAGATAGTGTAAAAAGGGCACTGGTCTTCACTACATCTGCCTACAGTTCTTATTCCGGCTGTAGACAGTATCGAGAAAACATCGAAGCGGCTAAATCTACTCTGAGTGGCAATATTCCCGAAACTGACAAAATTCGCGTATTTTATAATCACCCGGGATTTGTGAACACAATTGTTGATCTATTAAACGAATCTCTCAGTGCCTTTGACGACGCTGAGAGGTCAAAAGCAACCATTCTTTTTACTGCCCATAGTATACCTAATAGCATGGCCGACAACTGTGCCTATGCAACCCAGTTGAACGAAACTGCTAAGCTCGTAATGAATCAAATTGGAGAGAACCCGTGGCATTTGGTTTATCAAAGCCGAAGTGGCCCTCCATCACAACCGTGGCTAGAACCAGACATTTGTGACTTCATTGAAGACCTCGCTCAACGGGAAACCCCGAATCATTTAGCCATTGTTCCTATTGGTTTCATTTCCGACCATATGGAAGTGATGTTTGATCTAGATATAGAAGCAAAGGCAGCCTGTGAAGAGCTTGGTATCAAAGCAGTGCGAGTCCCAACTGTTGGCACAAATCCTCAATTTGTAAAAATGATCGTTGAACTCATTCGTGAGCGAACTGAGGCGATAGAACCAAAAGCCTTAGGAACGTTCGGCCCGAGCCACGACGTCTGTCCGATGGACTGCTGCCTCTATACGCCCAAAAGGCCCTCTACCGGACGCCCGTAGCATATCTTCGCCGACCTTGCTTCGTTGGCAGTAAGGGGTTGCGACCCCCTGCTGCTTGGTGCTGCACACTATTCTGCACAATTTTTGAGAAGGGATTTGTTACCCCACCACCGGGCCGCCGGGCAAGGAAACGTGGGCTGGACCCTACTCGTCGTCCGGCCTGCCGAGGTTTAGTGTAGCAGTCTTACGGCCGGCATCACGGATCTGGGGGGAACAACTCGATTACCCACCAACGGCAAAGGTGGAACTGAGGTCATCGCTGTTAGCCGCTATGAATCGCAAAGGAACGGTGCCGCTGAGAACGGCCCTTGAAAAAATGGGAAAAAAAACACCACAGTGGGTGCACCCGATCATCGGCTGACCACAGTAAGTACTAGGTGGATAGGGTTAAGGCTCTATCCCTAGGGGACAATGCAGGGTACACATCGTCCTACACCAACCCGAAACCTGTAGACGTAATTGGATCCGATGGTATTGAAGCTATCTTGGCGGTATTCAACGACCAGATATTGGAGCTTACTTCAGGTCTTCCAGAATCATGAACCTATACAGGAGGCATATAGGAGTTACTTGTCCCGTTGCACATGAGTTCGTAGTACACTTTGATAGTTCACAAAACGTCCCCATCGGGAATACGAACTCGATTTTGTTTTGTTGTCTCTTTCTTATCGCATAGTGAACAATTCTGATGAGACGATCGATAACAAAATGTCACGCAGTCGGTATTCCGCATCAGCGGACTGCTCATAAAGCAGGTTAAGCATATCGCGATCACCAAAAGTGAGTCGGCGTGCCAATGCATAGGACAATAACTTTTCTACGAAGACACGGGAAAATTTGTCGTTGTCTTCCAGCAGTATATTCTTAAGGCCCTGTGGACCCTCGAATGAACGGCCGTCCATATGTACGGTTTTAGTATCCACAGGGAAGCCTCTTGTATTAACACCGCCGTCCTCACGCGTGATGCCATAGTTAACAACATCAGTGTACCGATCCCGCCACCGCCCGATAACGTCGAAGTTCTCCAAAGCGATGCCAAGGGGATCCATCTTCCTGTGACAGGCGTTGCAACTGGCATTCTCACGATGCGCGTCGATCGTCTGTCTGATCGTCTCCGTGTTGGTCGGGGGCTGCAGTGCAGCGATTTCAAGATCTGCCGGTGTCTCTAGTTGATCACCGTAAAAGCTTTTCAGTACCCATGCACCACGATAAAACGGATTGGTGTATTCCCCATTGTTCGTCGTCATCAACATGAAGCCCGCCTGCGTCAGAAGGCCCCCGCGACGTCTATCGTTCTTCCCGAGCATCACTTTAGTGAATTCCGAAGTAATCTCTTTGGGCCTGTAGTCGCTTGGTGAAATTTTACTAGCACCAGGTCTCTGGCTGGGCATTGCGACCGCGTGACCCTCGATCCGATATATGTAATTGAGCTCCGGTGTGATCATTACAAAATCCGAGTCAATAAAGTTCTGTAGGCTCAGGTTGCTTGCAAGGACTTCCCTAAAAAACTCCACCGGTTCTTCTTTAATCTGATCTCGGACAAGATCAAATTCGTCAACGTTAAAGATACTTACATCCGGTTCGATAATATCGAGTTTTTCAAGACCGAGCCACTGGTAAACATAATCTTTGGCAAACCGCTGGCTCTTATCGTCCCGCAGCATTCGGAGCGTTTGCTCCCTCCGCACCGCTGCATCCTTCAACTTCCCCTGCCTCGCCAGATTGTATAGCGTGTCGTCAGGCAGGGAGTTCCACAGAAAATACGACATGCGCGAGGCGATCGCATAGTCGTCAAGCGACTCCGACGCACCTTCCTGTTTATATAGAAAATTTGGGGAACATAGCATTCCGCGGATACCTGCTTGCAGACCCGAGTAAATACTCCGTCCCTGTGCGAACTCCTTTTTCGCAAGAGTATAAACTTGTTTCATTTCGACACCGGTGACGGGTCGGCGATATAGTTTCTGTGCTAGATGATTCAAAATGGACTGACAC
>JABHUV010000154.1 GCA_018658605.1 Planctomycetaceae bacterium
CACCATCGTTATTGGTGACCATGACGCAAGAGGTAACCCGATCAGCGCACTGCCCCAAGATTGAAGCTGTTTGTTGTAAATTTGTTGTAACGGACGATCTGAAACAGCCTGAGGCAGTGTGGGGCAGTTCCTTACGGCTTATAGTACGAATCCAACTGCGCGAATGGTGCATCAGGGACAGTCTGGGGCAGGGTTGATATAACTTACAAGTAGGGGTTCAAGTCCTCCATCGCCCACCAAACGTAAATTGAACTAGAGAAGCCATCGCAGAAATGCGTGGGCTTTTCTGTTAGTTACAGCGAAGTTACCGCAATAGCACGATTTAATTCGCTGTTTCGGTCGTCTATCGTACCTACTGACAACACCCACCGCCGATAGACACAAGCACCATTGTTCATATAGATGGTAGGGGTCAGAGTGCTGAGGTTAATTACTGCCAATTTCTGCCCCTCCCTACGTGCGTGCGTGTCCAGTCACGACAACCACAACTCAATCGGCATCAGTTAAATCGGCTTTAAATCGGAATTATGTGCATTTTGCGGTGGACTTCACTACTTGCTTTCAGTGTTCACAATGAAAGCTAAGGCGTTAGTTCAGGCAGAAGTTTCAAAAGGTATCGACTGTGTACGTAAGGTGGGTTGATTCTACCTGTGGAGGTCCGGCTTGCGGGTCTTAATGAACAGGTGCCAACCCCAGCGTTTTTCAACTGGTCGACTTATCGGACCAGGTATGAGTTTCGCCCACCGAAAGAAAATTTCCGCCGCTCTGAACTCCATTTCGGAAAATGATTGGAGAAGTTCTCTCACCTGAGGCTTTGAATAGACTTTCCCCAAGGGATTATCCGGCCCATCGACTGCGTTTACTTGCTCGTCGGCGGATTTCCCACGCCAAGTTGGTTGAAGCCATCTTTTCGCGCGGAATAGAAATCTGTAGGCGAAGGAGTCGCGGTGGTAGAGCATAAGCAACAAACGGCCACCAGGTTTCAATACTCTGTGGGCCTCTTCTATCGCTTTCTCCGTATCGGGTGTGTGGTGAAGAACACCAAACGACACGACTACATCGAATGATTCATCCTCGAACGGTAGAGCCTCAGCGTCTGCCTGCTTGACCTCCGCATCGAGTCCGTTGAGCGCCAACCGGGCGCGCGTGATTTCCACAGCCCGATCAGTGATGTCTACGGCAACCACATCCGCTCCTGCTTCCGCATAAAGGCAAGTGGCGTAACCGTTGCCACATCCGACATCAAGTAGACGTTTTCCCTGCACTGTGTCCGGTTCATAAGCCCACATCTCAATTTCGGGCGTCGCTTCTGCCCTTTTTAGGGCAGTATGCGCCGCAAAGAATTCTGCGCTTCCGGGCTGGAATGAAATTGCAGCAGCGGAGAGTGGGTTGTCCTCCCAAAATTGGCGAATATCTCGTTTCGTATTTGTCTTCGGGGATTTCATTTTGAGAAACCTATTCTAATAGATACATCGACGGGGATTCGAGTTGAGCCTTGAGCCATTTCATCGGTTGAGGAAGCCCTCGGCTCAGTGGAGTTTGACCAGTCGACTAGTGATGGGCTTTCGATCGTACTGTTCAAATCCGTGATTCTCCAAAGTAGCTGGCTGGGTTGTTCTGGCAGAGTAATGCTGTGAAATAGAGTCCAAATTATATGCGAGTAAACAACAGGACTGAACTGGGCGGACATGAAAAACGACGATGAAAATAATTTACGATCGTCGTTCGATGTGAGCTGGCACACTACTGGGGTAAGTAAGTTCCAGCTTTAGTCGATGTTATTCGAAGGAATATTCGGCAAAGCTGACGGGCTAATTTTTTCTTCCGGGTAAGCGACATATGCCGGAAGCCGGCGAGATTGGTCGTACAAAATCCCGAGGTACTCACCAATTACGCCGAGTATCACTAATTGCATGGCACCGATGAAAAATACGGGTATCACTATGGATGCCCAACCGGGGACAGTATTTCCGTTCACGTAAGCGACGGTTGCGAATATGCCTAGTGCGACTGCAATCACGGCTACTAACAGCCCAAGATACAGGCTGATTCGGAGAGGAAGTTTTGAAAGGCGTGTGAGCGATCGTACAACGAGCCCGAGGTTTTGACGGAGCGAGTAGCTAGATTTACCAGCGTGGCGTTTGTCAGCAGAAAACTCCACCATTTTGGTTTCGAATCCGAGCCATCCCAAGGTAGCGCGCAAGAATGGCTCTCGATCACCCATTTTTGTCAGTTGCTCAACTGCAACTCGGTCCAACAATCGAAAGTCAGCGGCGTGTGGTTGTACTGGGGTATAAGAAAGCCAATTAATTATTTTGTAAAAAGCCGATGAGAATAGTCTCTTAGAGAGACTTATATTTGCGGTGCTTTGTCTGACCATTTGAACGATTACTGCGCCGTTTAGCCAGTGCTCGATCATTGTTGGAATATGTCGAGGGGGGTGCTGTAAATCGGCATCAAGGGTTATTACGGCGTCCCCGGAGGCAGCTTCGATGCCTGCCATGATCGCCGCTTGGTGGCCAAAATTACGAGTGAACACGATTAGTCGGATATTATCGCGGTTTGCCCCGGCCGCGCTTATTTTATGCACCGTGCCATCGTTCGATCCGTCATCTATGAAAATGAATTCATAATGAACATTGCTTGGCATTGCAGTGTCGATTGCATCGATCAGTGGTTCGATGTTGCCCACTTCGTTAAATACAGGGACTACAAGCGAAACGAGTGATACAGCGTTAAGTTTTTCTGTTGTTTCGCTATTGGACTCTTGTGGCAATTTTTACTTATCCGTTTGTCACTAGTGCTATTCCAGCGATAATCAACGCTGTTCCTGTTAGCTTCGCGGCCGATGTTGTTTCACCTAAGATCAGAGTCGCTCCTATGAGGGTCCCAACTACGGAGAGACCAAGAGCAATTGGATACGCCACTGACAAGTTTGATTTAGACAGAATTATCATCCAGATGGCGAAACTTAATGCGTAAAGCATAACGCCAATCACCATATTCAAGGTGACGGTATCAACAATTCTTCCTGCTTGAACCAAGCTCACTGCTTCGGGTAAGGCACGTTTTATCAGTATCAGTCCCGACGAACTTGCTAGCGCGTAAGCGAGGAACTGTAGAAAGAGGATCATAATTTTACTCATGATTACTACTCGGCTCGGATTGTCGGAGTATTCGCAAGGAACTCATCAATAATGGTTTTTTTGGGATTCGTAGCCTCAATATATGTGTAGATGCTGCCATGAAGTATTGGGAATGGGAACCGTTTGATACGGACGTCGGTAAAAAAGAACCGCACAATGTGTTCTATTTCCGACGCGCTGTTCACGTGTTCGTGTCTCATTAAGCTCGAATAACTACCGCCTGTTTTTAGTCGATAGCGAAGCCCGGTAGTTGTTCGCCATGAGAACCCCCATGCGAAGCCGCCTTCACTTGGTATCGCTGCTTGGAATATTGAACCCTTTCTTGAAAGCAGTCTCGCTGATTGTGCTATGACCCACGGGAGGTCGACAAGGTGCTCAAGCACTGCTGTTGAGAATATTCTGGCGTATGTTTCTTTATTTTCGATTTCTGCGAGTGCGCCAAACGAGTCGAATAGGTTATTTATCCTTGGGAATTTCTCGCTTTGGCGACACAGTTCGTCGAGTGGTTCGAGGGCATCGTAGGGGAAATCGTCGCTTTCGAATTTGACGTGATTGAGCCCTCCAGCGCCAAGTTCAAGAGCTGGTTGGTTTATTAGTCCCGGGCTCCTTGACCTCCGTTGCGCAATTTTTTTGTGCATCCACTCTTCGAATTTTGCGGACAGGGCAAATATTGGACCGCTGCCGGTACGGTTTTTTTCGTATTCGGTTTCGTAGTGTTCTATGTTTATTTGTGAGAGTGGAGGGCGCGTTCGTGGGTA
>JABHUV010000226.1 GCA_018658605.1 Planctomycetaceae bacterium
CAAAACATTCAACGTCGCACCCACATACGATGTTGAAGTGGAAGCCGATATCGCCGATTGGTTCGAACAATATTACAGTATCCAGTTTCGTAACTATCCGATATCGGATGATTATGTGCACGATTCAGAATTAGTTGACTGTAACGAAAAGGAGTCTTAAAAAAGAAGTTGTCTGCGAGATGGGCACAATGTTGTTCGCCGATGATTGGCATTATTGATTCAACTGCTGTAGCGTCTTTACTACGTGTGGTTCGGCAATTAAACCGGCTTGTTCTAATGCCGCGAAATAGTCGTTCGCTTGATTGAGATTCGCCAGGCTTGCCAGTTGTGGGTCAGCTTTTATAAGGAGGTCTGTCGACACTGGATTTGTAGCAACTTGGTCATATAAGAACAGTGGTCGCCGACGTTGGGCGGTTAACAGTTCATCGATCACAGGAATCAGATGAGTTCGATATACGGCAGCTAAAGGATGCAGAAAACCATCTTCGCTGGCGACGGCAACGTCATGCTCACCATTACCAAGTTGGTCAATTAAAGTTTGAATAAAGGAGGGAACTAACAAAGGAACATCACAACCAGTTACAAATGCCGCTGTTGCCGTGTGTTTGATTGCGGCTAATCCCATCCGGATACCTTCGAGTGGACCTTGGTTTGGTTGGCGATCATGAGTAACGATGATGGAATCTGGTAACGGTGGCAGTTTTGTATCGTGACCAGCTACGACGACAATGGGAGAAACAACACTATTGAGGATACGAATAACGCGTTCGATCATGGTCTCGTCGCCAAAAGGCAGCAAGGCTTTGTTGGATCCCATGCGTTGGCTTTGGCCTCCGCAGAGGACGATGCCGGCAACGGTGGGTGCGGGAATATCTGTCATAGCGTTATCCTGAAAAGTTCGTCAATAAATAATAACGGAAGGTAGACTGCAAAGATAGGTAAATCACAAATGACGTTGGAACTTGAATACATTGGCGACACGACGATTCCGTTGGAGTTGCAGGGCGTGACACCTTGTCGATTTCGTGACTTGTCGGTGTCTGAAATTGAGCGGGTGGAGATATACCATGGGAAAGAGATGGTGTCGCTAGCGGAGTTTTTCAAGATATCGGGCGATCTCACAGATGAGCAGATCCAATTTTCCGGTGACCTGTCTGGTGTGCATTGGATTGGTTCAAAAATGGAGTCGGGCTCGATTACGATCATGGAAAACTGTGGCCGGCACCTTGGCAGTGAAATGACGGCGGGAATAATCACGGTGCAGGGTAACGCCAGTGATTGGGTGGGTGCCGAAATGCGTGGTGGTTTGATTCATATCAAGGGCAACGCTGGACATCAAGTTGGTGCAGCCTATCGAGGTAGTTCAACTGGTATGAACCGTGGTACGATTTTAGTACACGGCGACGTCGGCAACGAACTTGGATTGACGATGCGGCGGGGATTGATTGCGGTTGCCGGTAAGGCGGGCGATTTAATTGGATTCAATATGCGGGCGGGTACGATTATGTTGTTTGGCGAGTCGGGGATTCGTCACGGAGCTGCGATGCGGCGCGGAAGTATTGTTTTTATGGGATCGGACCATCCACCGTTGTTGCCAAGTTTCAAATATTCTTGTCGATATCAACCCGAATTCATGCCGCTGTTGTTACGTAATCTTAAAAACCTCGGGTTTCCCGTTCCAGACAGTGCCGTTGATTCGACTTACGATTTGCACCATGGTGACATGATAGATGGGGGCCGCGGCGAGGTTTTGTTAAGAGTATTGTAACGTGGATCACCCACTTTGAATGAAGGCAAATGACTACGAATTACACAAGATGATTTCGGATGAGCCCGGCAGCGGCCAATTGGCTTCGAAAGGATTCGCTGCCCAGAATGGCTAGGAACTTCTCCACTGCCGGTTTGTGGAAACGGTTGACGGGAATAAAAAAATCGTATTCTTCATCGCTTAGCGGTAAAAACCCTAACGCGTCATCGACGACACTTTCAATGGCAACGCCCCAGTCCGCGGTTGTATGCTTAATCGTAGCTGCTACCGCATGATGACTACGAGATAGAAACGAGTACCCCGCCGGACGTCGATTTTGCAGTAAGTCATCAATTAGAATTCTTGTCCCGGAACCCGCATTGCGATTTACCATACGTAGCGAACTATCCGAGGTAATCGTCTCTATTACCTTGTCGAGTGATTGGTTTTCGAATCGAGCGTCACCTTTGCGAAAGACAATACCTTGCGTGCGGCGGTAACCCTTTACCAGCTGAATCGAATCGTCGACGAGTGATTCGTTATAGATTCCGGTAGTAGGATCAAGCAAATGGCACGGCGCAATATCACATTCTCCCCGCCGTGCTGCTGCTACGCCCGCAGTGGATCCAACATTGATCAGCTTGCTGCTAACCCCTTGGCGTTGTAGTTCGGCCAGCAATAAATCGATGCCCGTACAATGACTACCAATAATCACAAGATCAGCGATTTGTAAGCCACGACCGAGTAGCGTGACATCAATATCTTCATTAGATTCAATAATTTCATGGTGGCGATCAATCGTTACGAAACCGTCCGCATGACTAAACGTGGTGACACTACCAGAACCTTTCCCCATCGGATAGGCAATAAGAGCTTCGTCTGATTCAACGAGTCCGACTAACAGAAATTCTGTTCGTCCAATCTCAGAATTCACTTGGACAGCCATCTTTGCTGCGATCGTTGCTGGGCTTTTAATTGTGCCTCCAGCTAACATGCGAATGACGGGCGCGACAAACTCATGAAAGGTAAAAATGGCGGATGTTGGAAATCCTGGCAAAATAACTACAGGCTTACCACCGGATCCTGCTAAACAGATGGGTTTACCGGGTTTCAAGGCAACACCATGGGTGACGATTCCTGGGTCGTTCAGTTTTTCAACAACGTTGCAACACAGATCCCCTTCGCCTTTGCTAGTACCCCCAGAGAGCAACACGACATCACACTCGGCTAGGGACTTATCAACGATCGCTTGCAGTGCATTCTCGTCATCACGGACAATTCCTTGGTAAACGGGCTTGCCGCCACATTCACGTACGGCGTCAGCGAGAATACGAGCGTTCGAATCGTACACCATGGCGGCTTCCATCGGTTTACCAGGCGCAATAATTTCGTTACCGGTTGAGATAATGGCGACTTTAGGTTTTCGGATGACTGGGATAGTTGTTTCTCCAATTGCCGCTAAGACTCCGGTTTCGCGACTTGTCAGTACGCGGCCCTGACGCAACACCATTTCACCCATGGTGATATCAGTCCCCGCATAGGCCACTCCAAAACCACTATGGATACTGCGGTAAACGAAGACCTGCCCATTTTTAGTTACGCTATGTTCCACCATGAGTACTGCATCGGCACCTCGTGGTATCATCCCACCCGTTGCGATTGGAATGGTCGCCGCCGCCGTCACTTCCAATTGAGGAACAACCGCCGTGGCAATAGTCTCGGGTAATTGCTGTAAGAGAATTGGGTTGGTTTCACTTGCGCCGTGGGTGTCCTCGGCACGAACAGCGAACCCATCATAATTGGATCGGTCAAAGGAGGGCACGTTTTGTTGAGAGATGATGTCGGTTGCGAGCACTCTGCCAAGCGCCTCTGAGAGCGGTACATTTTCGCATTCCAAGGGCTGCAGATCAATTGCTTGGTGAAATAGCTCTTGAGCAGTATCACGATCAATTACATCGAGAAATTGTTTTTGTTCAGCCATGACTTAGTTGTACCGAAAAACGGTAACCTTGCAATCGCCAGCATAACCTTCAAGGTTTTCATCAATGACTACAAATCCATCCGCTACGGTGGTACTACTTAAGACACTAGCCCCGCTAATGGCGATCGGGTGTATCTTGCCGTCGATGATTTTAACTCGTGCGTAGTCAGTACGCCCGATCGCAGAGACTAGTTTTTGAGCAAGCGGTAATTTTTCGCTGGGATATGGCCAGTTTGTCGGCAATCCAGACATTTGACGTATCGCCCGCCCAGCGAAAAAATCGTAGGCACACAAACAAGAGACTGGATTACCTGGCAGTAAAAATACCAGACGTCCGTCAAGCATTCCGATGCCAGTGGGACTGCTCGGTCGCATTGCGATACCGTGAATATCGAGTGAGCCAAGCTCTGCTAGCAACCCGGGTGCATAGTCTTCTTGGCCGACGCTGGAACCGCCTGACACGATAATAATATCGGCGTTTGGATCGAGTAGTGCATTACGGATACTGTCAGGATCGTCAGGTAAAATTCCTGGGTGAATAACATGACCGCCATCGCGTGATATGAGGGCGGCTAGCATGGGACTGTTAGCGTCGGCAATACAGTACGGAGTGGTCGCAGACCCAGGCGGCAGTAATTCATTTCCAGTGACAATAATGCTTACACGCGGTTGCTGAAAAACAGGAACGTGCGAAAACCCAATAGAGGATAACACTCCAAGGTCTTGAGGTCGCAATGTCCTAGGGGTAGTGAGGACGG
>JABHUV010000172.1 GCA_018658605.1 Planctomycetaceae bacterium
AACCAAACCTGCTCTTCTTGCGCCAACACATCGCTAGCTTGCGTAAATAAAACAACGGCGCTGCGAACATTATTATCACGCCATTGCAACTTCCCAGATTCATATTGGTGCCATGCGCGAAAGATTGTTGCCTGTGCTTCGTTACCCTGAGTTTGATACAGTTGATCTAACTTACGACAAATCTCGGCATTGGCCTGAATTGTTTTGCTGGCACGGATTCGAGTCCCACGTAACCAAGCAGCCTCAGCTTGATCTTGTTCACCCAGCGCTAAAAACGCATCACCGACAAGTTCCCACAATCGAGTCGATTCCCCATCATGAATTAACCATTTCGAAAGATAATCCAAAGCCTCCACTGGTTCGTCATTCGCCAAGTGAGCATTGATCATGGCCTTCGCGTAGCCTGGTCGCCACAGCGGTTCAATCATCTCGAGAGCCAACTCTCCTTCGCTAATCGCTTTTTCAAATTCACCTTTTTGCAGTGCAATTGAACTAGCCGTCATATGCTTCGCTGCTCCCATACTCGAAACCGTTTCCACATCCCAATCGCGCGACAACGGGTGGATAATTACCATTCCAGAGGCGTGCATCGAATTATCGTAAGCGACGCGAGCTTCATGTTCGTCATAGGTATCCCCCGGCGTCTTATAAGCCCAAGCACGCATTTGGTGAGCACGCATCGAATCAGGATCACGTGTAATTAGACCGTCAAGTACGCGAATCGCTTCAGCAACTCGATCTTCACGAATCAGAACGCGTGCTAGGCTAAGTTCCGATATTGGGTCAGCGCCTGCCTTGCGGAGATATTTTTCAGCTTCGGCACGGCGATCTAAACGCAAATAATCAAAACCGATCTGTTGATTTGCATGGACTGCCAATTCATTATTCGAATTCGCTACCGGTAATACAATTTGAATCGCTTTTTCTATTTTACCGCGACGACTCAAGCAGACTCCATACTTAAACTGTTGTTCCAACGTCAAACTACCCAAATTCACCGCTCGCCTAAAACAATATTCAGCCTCGGGCATTAACGCAAATGTAGAATAAACTTGGCCTAAATTCACCCAATCATCAATACTCTGTGCATCTAAATCTGCTTCCATCTGACGGACGGCCAAACGATTACCACGCTCTAATTTGTTCACTCGTGCTTTTACGGGCGCACTGAATGCACCATTCTTCTGATAGCGCATACCGATCAGAAACAGTTCCGCCACCATAATGATAAGCAATACGAATCGAGGTCGACTCATCCCTACTCCTTAATCCAAACGGTTATGGGTTGGTCCTCAACTATGCTCAACGGAATTCGGAATTGGCCGGCAACGATATCAATCTTTCCATCACCATTAACATCACCACACCCCACGGCGATCAACTCGGTGGGCTTAGTGTCAATCAAGTGTTGCCGCTTGAATTTATTCCCGTCATTTTCAAGCCAAATAATACTCGGATTTCGAGGGTTTGCATAGTCGTTTGACATACTGACAATGACGACATCGGTATCACCGTCTCCATCAACATCAGTCGCGGCCGTTCCGTAGGCACCGCCGAGATGTCCAATTTGTTCACTTTCGAATTTCCAATTGCCCTGATTTCTCAACCAAATCACTCCATGATATGGCTGCGGCCAACCATGACCATACTCAAGATTGTCGCCTTGGCTCATCAACAAATCCATCTGGCCGTCCTGATCGATATCTGCCGCAATCAACCCGCCGCCACCGACGTCAAAGTTGTCCGTCATAAACAATACGCGTGGCGTAAAATTACCTTGGCCGTCATTTTCAAGAGCCCAAACTTCCTCTTCGTCTTGGGTAACAATGGCTCCAATATCCAAATCGCCATCATTGTCGTAATCCGCAACCGGCACGTGGACAATTCCTGGACGAGCAATAATCTCTTTATCACGATAAGAGCCGTCACCCATATTTTCGAGCATGACAACGCCGCCTCTCGCATAACCAAAAATAGCTACGACTAAATCCGTATCGCCGTCGCTGTCGAAGTCACCAAACTGTACGTCAGCCACTCGGCGAACATCTCGCAATAGCACTCGCCGTTGGTAACCCTCAGCAACCTTTTCGAACAACGTTACTGTGCCAATCAACTCATCCGATGGCATCAAATCGCCCAAAGTCGAGACGACGATATCCTGATCGCCGTCTTGGTCAACATCAACCACCGTAGCATGAGCTGGCGCTATTAGCTTATCGCCTATAAGGGTTTGATCCCACTTATGCCGAACAGATCCGTTAGACAATACGTCATTCAGAGCATCTGGATTCGTTTCAAGTTGCTTTTGAATATCAATTTCCTCAGTGCCACGATAATGATATGCGGTTACCGTGTTTTTCGAGGCATTGCAAACTAGAATTTCTTGCTTCCCGTCTCCATCAATATCGATGACTTGGACGTTAGTTATCCGGATTTCGTGAGCCGCTTTCACTGTATCAAACGGCACCTTATTGACTTGCATCAACTCAGCAAATTCTGCCGGGATGTATGTTTTGACGGGGACAGAAATCTGACTCCAATGCACATCTGGATGCCGAGTCAAAACAGGGATTTCTGAGTTCAACGCCGGCTCAACCCCCATCATTCCCCAAGTCACAGCCAAAAGACCGCACAGACAAAACAACAACATCGTCACCACACTAGGTCGATGCAACCTATCAATAGAATCAGCAATTACCACTTCTGAATTATCTACTGCCGTTTGTATGTCGTCAGATGCACACATTCATTCGCCCATTTTTCGCTGAAAGGATCCATTTCCCTCCCTTAATATATACAACTTAGTGCGTGTCATGCACTATCCATAACAGAATAACAATCTATCCACATTTACACCATGCCCGAATAGCGACCTGATCATTCGCATTTACTTATGCGTTTAGATTATGACGTCGTTGTTTCCATTGAAACGGGAATCGGTAACCAACACCGCAGGATCCAGAGTAGCGATCCGGTGAACAACAAAATACCGTAAATTGGAAGAATCCAACCGAAGATCATCGGCAGGCTAACCAGCATTGCTAGCAGCGCTACAATGGTGCTAACGACTCTTGTTTTACTTATCACACGCACGAGCAAAAATAGCATGCTTAAGCTAATCAACACAGCCATCACTCCGCCAAAACGCCAAATTGCCTCCCGCAACTTCAACCCGAGGTAGTGGGCGCTAAAATCATACTTGTCATCCAAATATTCAAAGTCAAAACGATCATACTCCTCTTGGAACTCCGCACTATCAAAATCCAAATCAAACCCCGTGACGCTAGCCCAGCCCGTCGCTTCGCCGCCTTCAAAACGACCATTCACTACGAGGCCATCATTACCTAGAAGAGATTGCTCCGCTTGCTCCTCGCCCATGCCGCCACCCATACCGCCCATACCATGCGTAGCGCCGTCGTTTTGGAATGGGAGTTGGTTGTTAGTTTGAGGCTGTTCAGTTCCCGGACGTCCACGCTCTACTTCTTCAACTGCATCAACAATCGTTCTGTTTCGCAATTCCAATTCCATCAGTTGTTGCGACTGGTAACGCTTGAATTGCTCTCGCTGCTGCGATTGAGCGGTGCCAGAATTGTTTAAACTCTTCTGCGTCAGATTTGCATCAAGACCCAGAAGTTGCTCTTGAGGATCCGAAATATTTTGCTTTTGTAAATCGTCTAACTTATCGCCTTTGCCACCTTGATCTCGGTCGTAAAGTCGTCTATTCAACTCGCCGGACTTGCCCTCTTCACTTTGCGGCGCCAACAGACTGTTACTGCTAAACCAACGTCTATCAGCTTCTTTTTTGCTACTCGGTTTTGCCTTTGACACTACGGCCGGAACGTCAAAATTATTCTCTAGTTGATTCACCGCATTTCGCGAAAATCCACTGGACTGTTGTTCAAAATCTTTTTGCAATCTCGCACGATTACCCAGCATCGACTCATCGGTTTCTTGAACGGAACTATCGTCTTCTACTAGATCAAGTACCTGCTCTCCTAGCTCCGCCAAATCCTTTTCGTTGCGTTGACTAATGTCACTTTGGTCCGAGTATACATTCAAATCAGTTTGCGTTTTTAAGCTATTATACAAACGTATTTTTTCGTAATCATTTCCAGACTTTGTTGCCCGCTTCAGCTTTCCAGACACCTCCTCATTCACAACAATCGCCTGCCGAGATCTCAATTCACCCTTGGTATAACGCGAAATGTCGCGTCCAGCAAACATTCCCCAACCACTGTCCGAGTGTTGATTTAGCGGCTCAGCGTCTCCTCCGAATCTATACCAATTATGTCGTCTTGGTAAATACAGCTTCAAAAACAATTTTTCTGCATGAATATTGGTTGTACGAATAAATGGCAACGTATTCAATTTTCCATATTGCGATAAAGCTGGCATTCGCCCAGCGTAATGGATTACAACGCGATACGACAAGTCGCCCGCATTCGTCTTTACCAAAGGAAGCCGAATTTGCCCTTCTACTCCAGTAACAACTGGTTTAACGGGTTCTCCAGCCACCAATACAGACCATAATTGAGATAACGACGGCTTTTGAATGTCAAGAAACTGCTCTTTTTGATTGTCGACTAAAAACTCAATCTTACCGCGGTAAGTTCCAGCATAATCAATAATCAACGAAGTCGTCGCCATGCGGATTTTTGCTTCGTCTTTATCGACGATGTCACGTGACTGCGTTCTAAATTCCAAGACCGCTTGCTCTACATCGCCCTGCACGACAAACGCCTTCAAGACCCGTTCACCAATAACCGCCGTCAATTGTTCCCACTGTGCTTGCTGCCGATTCAAAGTTACGACATTGGACATCGAATCCAACACCTCTTCGACAACATCTCCACTACTCTCTAGTGAAATATACTGTTGCTGCACTTCGGCATTTTCGACAATTGGAACCGGTACCCGATTGCTGCCGCCTGGTTGTCGATCATTTTCGACAAGTACACTATATTCGCCCAGGATTTCATCTTCCAAATACAACGTAACTCGGATGGGCGATTGAGGGTCATTACTATCCACGGCTGTCTTTTCGATTTGCCGAACATACAGTCCCCGTATTCGACTATCTTTCAATACTGCCGGTACCAGAAAGCTGACCTCATGAATTCCCGCCTCTTCGATTTTATACGACAGCAAAATAGTTTCTTCGATTGATCTATCTGAGACATTTGCGTTCGAAAACGTCGTACACGTCACTTTAGGTGTACGTCGGACCAATTTAAATCGAGCGGAGTAGTTCTTCCCAGTAAATTTCAACGCTGTCCGCGCCATTGTTCGTTGACTCTGTTTAAGCCACGCGAACATGGTAGCCATCGATACCGATTCCCCTTGGGTAACGTCAAGCAACTCGATATTAAACGACGGATCCGACAATAAAACGGTTTGCCCACGTTGGCTCGAAACGCCCGGAGTTGCTAAATACGGAACATCGGTCGTCATATCCTGCAGTTTCCGTTCCAACATCCCTTCTATCAAGACGTTCAAATTACCGACGACTCCATGGGATAATAATATTGTGATCAGTTGCGCCGGCCCGCCCAATGATTCGACGGGCGTAGCCGACCAATCAACTAGCGCCGCCGTTCTAACTTGTCGAATCGCCAAATCAGCGGGGACAACCACTCGAACTTGGTGGATTGGCCTCTTTTCAATTCGAAATTGCACCTGTGTTTCTAATGAAATCTGCTGTGGTGAAACTCGGACCAGCGAATTAATATTTGTGGAAACGACTGCGGTCACCGGCTTCGCGGTGAATTGCAAATCGAACCCCGTTCCACTGAATCGATACGCCTGTACAACTTGCACTCCTAGCGGATTAATCCGATTGGCCGGTTGAGCAGTGTTCGCGATCGCTTCATTGACATCATCTCGATTAACACCCTGTGTCTGGGTAACAAACAATTCTAACGCTGGACTACGGCGAATGGTAATTGTTCCCTTTTGAGAAACGGCGTCTGGGACAGATACTGCGGGTACGGAGAACGGATCCCCTGTTTTCCCGGGCAAACTGCGATACCGCAGCAAACCAATATGGAGCGTCGCTTGGTTTTCGGCAGGTTCTAACAGCTCAACGGTCACACTCTGCCGATCGTTGCCATCCTGTTGCACTTCCCAACTGCGGATATTCCCGCCCGTCACCGTCGCCACTCGATATTTTTTGGGTACGACGAACCTAAATATTTCTAATTG
>JABHUV010000237.1 GCA_018658605.1 Planctomycetaceae bacterium
ATCCCCCCCGATTGGTCCCCAGCCAAACTTAACTGCCGTGAGCCCCATTTCCACATATTGCTTGGCCATCTCGGCCGTTTGCTCAGGCGTATCGGCAAACAACACACTTGCATACGCTCGAACATCATCCCGCAACCGCCCTCCTAACAACTCCGAAACCGGCTTCCCCTCGGCTTGGCCTTTGATATCCCACAAAGCAATATCAGCGCCACTGATCGCATGAATTGCGGCACCACGTCTGCCATACCGATTCGTCTCGTAGTACATCTTTTCCCATAGAGCTACCGGATCCGTTGGATCTTCACCCAACAAAATCGACGTTAGGCCGTGCCGTCGAGCGGCACTACGCGGAGCTTCAAAACAAGCTTTGCAAACATAGGATTGACTCGTTACTTCACCTACTCCGGTAATCCCCTCATCGGTATGAATGCGTACGATGAGCACATCCAACGTCCCGTCAGGAATGGCTTCCACATGGGGAACTCGTAAATGAATCGGTTCTACATCCGTTATTTTCATGACACTTTACACTCACTAACAAATTTTACGGCGAAAACTCAACATCATCATCCAACGGAAACATTGGGCGACCACAATGCTTGTAAGGCAAGCTTTGCAAATTTGCACTCGTGCTGCCCGCGACATCAACAGCCACAATATCCGCTGCTATATCTTCATAGTAGGGTCTAAATCCATTTGGGCTTTTCACCACCACCACATCAAAATCTACGGGATGTAAACCATGCTCGGTATAGACCATTTGACCGACAACATAAACAGCGACACTTGTCACAAGCAACGTGATCGTTCCACTTTTCAAGACAGCCGTAGTCCCCGCATTTCCAAGCAATCCATTTTCGTAGTGAAATTTTCCGTCATGCAGCGACACCACCTCCAGCGGCAGCTCCACTGGTGTAAATCGCTGGGGATCTAATTGACCACCAATCGGCATTGTAAACTCACCGCCGACCCCAACTTCCACCGCACGCTGCACAACAGGAGCATCGACAACGGATACCAGCACTTTGCCTAAAAACCCATACTTCAATATTCCTTTAATAATCTCATTACTATCACCGGATGCCCCAGAAGCGGTCGCATCAGCCGCATCCGAAAAGACAGTCAATCCCGCAACGTTTGCCGCTCGCTCCATACTTTCAGACAACGAACTGAGCTCAGCCTTGAACAACTCGCGGTTGGTCCACATAAAATCCGCGATCTCTGCCGCTTCTGTTTCAGCAGTCGCTCGATCAGCATCCCGATAGACAATAATATTAGTCCGCAAGTCTGGCACATCCGTAAAGGCATTGCCAATATTCACACCAGCAACCAATCCGCCCGGACTTTCCTCAATTTGCTGGCACATCCGAATTGCTTCACCAAACTTTCCTGTCTCGGTCAACAACTCATCACCTCGCACTAACATCGGTATCTTAATCCGTGCCAATTCGGGTTGAATATCACTTTTAAGCAAGGCGATAAGATTATGCGCGGCACGCACGCCTGTTTCGTATTGGTCGACATGCGGATACGTGTGATAGGGCACGATAATATCAGCATTGTTCAACATACGATCAGTAAGAATTGCGTGTAGATCAATCGTTGCCACAATGGGAATATTACCCACGTATTCACGAATCTTTTCTAACAAATAACCCTCAGGGTCATTTTCCGACTCACCCGCCATGGCACCGTGTAAGACAATCAAACAACCGTCAATTTCCGATTCGCAACGTATTGTCGCCAACAATTCCTCCAGTAACCGTTCTAGATCATCCGCAGGAACGGCGCCACCCGACACACTGTCAGCTGCCATCGTCGGAACGCAAGCAAAATCATCACTGTCTCCTAAGACATCGATGGCACCTGCCAATTCTGTCCGCGTATCAACGAATTGGTTAAAAATCTCCGAACCACAAACAATACGGAACATATCGTAGGGAGTCGGAGCGGGATTGAACGTCGATGTTTCTTGTTTTAAGTCAGCAAGTAATATTCGGAGCATGTCTTTATGGCCGTGGTTAATAATTCTAGTGATGGGATGGCCAGCACAGTTGCGAAAGTCGAGTTTTTAATAAACGTGCGGCGATTAGGTTGTTCCATACTTAAACTCCAAAACGAATCCGCCATTTGCCAAGCATCGTAGTGAGACAAAGTTTTGTACAATAACAGTTCAATGAAGCTGAGACCATAAAACCCAAACGGTACGTTGATTGTATGAAATATTTATTACCCTTGCTGATTTTTACTTGCTGTAGTTTTGTCACAAAATCGACCGTCGCCCAAGAAATCGAATCACTCGAATACGAAGTCACCGAAAAACACGTCATGGTTCCGATGCGTGATGGCGTCCGACTGTCGGTTTATCTTTATATTCCAAAAGGGGAAGGCCCTTGGCCGGCATTGCTGGAACAACGTTACGCTAACGCTCGAAGTTTGCGTGTGCGAAATGAATTTGCAAAACTTGCTTCACACGGTTATGTCGTCGCACTTCAAAATTTCCGAGGATCGCAACTATCCGAAGGTACTTGGGTTGGCTATCGCGCGCTGGGATGGGGCAAATTAAAAGATGGCTACGACACGGTCGAGTGGCTCGCTCAACAAAAATGGTGCACTGGCAAAGTTGGAACATTTGGTAGCTCTCAAGCTGGGTATGCACAAAATTTCCTAGCAGTCACTCAGCCTCCCTCATTAACCGCTCAATATATGATCGACACGGGATTAAGCCTATTTCAAGAAGGGTATCGTATTGGCGGAGCGACAAGACCTAATCGATTTAAAGGAATGGGAGCAGTATGTCGAGTCCCCGCACACAATGATTTACTAATGCAGCAGTGGTATCAGCACCCACATTATGCCCGCTATTGGAAACAAGAAGATTGTGCCCGCCATTTCGATAAAATGAACGTACCCTGTATGACCATCGGTAGTTGGTACGATTTTATGTGCCAAGGATCCGTGGAAAGCTATATTGGGCGGCAACATCGTGGCGGGCCACAATCTCAAGGAAACCAAAAATTACTAATCGGACCGTGGTTACATGGTCGTTTCAACAAAGGCAGTAAAGTTGGCGAACTACAATACCCTGAAAATGCTGAATTTGATTTACTCGGACACATGGTGCGTTGGTTCGACCATTACCTCAAAGGAAAAGATAATGGTGCCAACACTCAACCTAATATTCAATATTATAAAATGGGAGCCACTCAAGAAAAAGACGCCGTCGGTAATCAATGGTTTGCCGCCGACGATTGGCCAGTGCAAGAATCTAACACGTCCTATTTTTTAAATCCCGCTGGAAAGCTCTCGCAAACAGTGCCCACTGCTGACGGGGGTCAAAGCCACTTAATATCTGATCCTTTGAATCCGGTATCGATTCCAACGCGGGCCTTTCCCGGCGCCCGCGACGCGCGTACTGTGGAAAGTCAAGAAAATGTACTGACATTTACCTCACCTGTGCTGACCGCACCTATCGAATGGTCAGGCCATGTGACGGCTGACCTCTATGTCCGCTCAACCGCTAAAGATACCGATTTCATTGTCCGCGTATGCGATGTTTACCCTGACGGCCGCAGCATTTTGATCATCGACTACATTATGCGTGCTAGATATCGTGATGGGTTCCACAAGGAATCGTTACTTGTCCCAGGTAAAGTCCATCACTTACAGTTTCATGTGGGATGGCTTAGCCAAGTTTTCAACACGGGACACCAAATTCGCGTCACCGTCTTGAGCACCGGAAGTGAGTTTTTTGAACCAAATCCTAATACCGGCGAACCGCTCACTATTGAATTCCCTGACAACGCACGGCAAGCAATCAACACAATTCTGCACAACCAACAATATCCGTCTCGAATCATCGTACCCCAGGTGGACAAACCCTCGTCTTTATCTATCAAGCCAACCACCAGTGAAACGATAAAGTAAATTGATTAGAAGCTGCTGTGACCTCAGGTCATCTGGGGCGGCCACCACCCCGTTGGTGTGGAGGTGGTGGAGGAAAATCGTCAGCTAAACGGCGTATGTTCGTCGCCATTTTATCTAGCATGGCATCTTCTAAAATAAACGTTGCCGCAAGTCGTCCAAGACCTTTGTAGGATGTTTTGTAGTACAAGTTCAACGCCGCGCCGCCTGGATCTGATTCCACAGAAACACTAAGCACAGCCGTACGAATGCTCGATTCGATATTGAACGTCATGCCATTTTCTGGGCCAAAATAATCGACTGTCCAAGTCTCGGTAATTGGTATACCTAACAGGCTTGTGGTCACTTCATAACTTTGACCCTCCTTGATCTCCGCTGGGTCCGCAGGAATCCCAGAGACCGCTGGGTTCCACTCGGGCCACGAGGTTAAGTCACCGATCAACAAGTCAAATATCTGTGATTTAGTTGATACCACCACCGCAACAGAGGATACTTCAACCTCACCTCCGCCTGCGAGATACAAACAACCACTGATAATAGACCCCCATACCAGCGTTACCAGGATCCGATTAACCCAGACGTTCTTTTCGCTAGATGCAACAGGTTCACGCTCTTCGTTCGATTTAAAGAGAGATTTCACCTCCACTTGGTCAGACACATTTTCGTCTAACATCTATACCCTCGTTTTCCAAAGATAAGAAACACTCATGTCTAGTATAAGTGAGATTGACCAAAGAAGGTGGACCAAACAACCGCTGGGAAAATTGTAGTGAGAGGCCAATTAGCGTGTAAATCAGCGCTAATTCTTGGCCCCGAAGAGCTGCTGCCTAATCTCCGGTATTCTGACATGAGGATCATCGTGCTTGCGGGCGTAATCACGCAATTCTTCGGTAAGCTGCCGAATCAACAGGTTATGTTTGCTTTGACCATAAAGATTAACGACTTCACTGGGGTCCGCTTGCAAGTCAATAAGCCACGGTTTATCACTTTTAGAAATGACTAACTTAAAACGAGAAGTCACTGCGCTGAGCCATGGCTGGGTGGGAGTGCTCCGCATAAACGCGACATCATGCCAGTCTGTCGCTTTTCCTGCAAGCAACTCGGACGCATCTCGACCATCCACCGCCTGAGAATTCTCCGCCCCTAGTAATGTCATGATCGTCGGAAAGAAGTCAACACTCGTTAAAGCTTCGTTGACCACTTTGCCACGGGGCAAGCGATTCGGAGCACAAACAATGAAGGGGACTCGTGCCGACCCTTCATAAGGCACTCCTTTATTAAGGCGTCCATGCTCACCGCATAAATCACCATGGTCGGACGTAAAAACGATGATCGTCTTTTCCAACACGCCTTCCGCTTTGAGCGAAGCAATCAATTTACCGACATTGTCATCAATACATTTCACCATTCCATAATAAGCGGGCATAATTTTACGCAACTGCGCTGCCGACACACCCTTGGCAGGTTTGCCCCAATTGGGAATCTGCGTGACTTGTCGCTGCAACGTCAGTGGAATAGGTACTTTGACATTGGCATACATCGTATCGTACGGAGGACGGACAGTGTTGGGACCGTGAGGGTCTGGCAAACTGATGTAATAACAAAATGGCTTGTCGCTGTTTTCACGAATAAAATCGACTGCTCGATCACAAAGCCAATCCGTCGAAAATGATTTTTTGTCGGCCCCCGCTAAATTATAGTTCGCCTGCCCATTTGCATTTCTCGCAGCGACGCGTGGACCTTTTTCGGTAATCTCGAACTTCTTCCAATGTCCCCGGTTATACATCCAACGATTGTCAGTGAATCCAAATTTACGATTCGGAGCCCATTGCGGTTTACCGAAACCATCAAGATGCCATTTTCCAGCGAAGCCGGTGGCGTAACCCTGCTCTTTCAAAATGTGAGCAAACGTAATGACGCTATCCGATAATGGAATATTATTATTGACGACCGGAGTTTTTTGCGGATAATGACCTGAAATAAAGGCAGCTCGTGAAGGCGAACAAACTGGCGTGGTTGCATAAAAACTAGTACAGCGGACTCCGTTTTTTGCAAGCCAATCAATATTATCTGTGCCAACGATGCGCCCACCATAACAACCGAGCGTTCCAAAGTGGTGCTCATCGGTCTGAATAATTAACAAATTCATCTTTTCCGCAGCATTCGCTGAAGCGACAAATAATAAACAACATGTCAGACGAATCAGATTTTGTAACATCTTGGTATTCCTTAGAACAATATCGATTAATTTATATAATTTGGGTTTAGATACATAAAAACCGTAAGATCGTAGAGATACCATCATCTACAGGCATAATCACAGCAACCGTTGTCGACTATTAAGATTGAAAATTATTCAACTGCAATAATACAGACACCCACGCCTACCTATGCGGCGGCGCGACGTTCACGACGAGCAAAAGCGAACGTGACGAGCTTATTGCGTTCAACGTCCCATAGCTTCAAGCGCAGACACTTATAGACATCCCACGGCAACAACGATGTCATGCCAGGTTTTTTCAATTCTTTGATCGCCGCCATTGCCTTGGGCAACTTATAGAACGGGATATTGTGATTCAAATGGTGGATGTGGTGATACCCAATATTTGCCGTGAACCAATGAAACAATCGACTCATACGAATATAGCTCGACGATTTCAAAGCCGCCTGCACATGTGTCCAGTCACGTCCAATCTTCAATTCAACAGACGGGAAATTATGTTGAGCATAAAACAAGTATGATCCCATTCCAGCAGCAACTGCCATCGGTATGACCATCACAAATATAATTTCGCTCGGATTTATCATTGCCAACACGACATAGATTGTCGCGTGTACAATCACAGCAAAAATTGCGTCCCAGTGACGTTTTGGATTTATGAACAATGGGCGGATACACATGCCTAAGAAAAAGACGGTTATATATCCTAGACCAATAAATAACGGGTGACGTGCTATTCTATACTGCAAGCGACGTAACAACGGAGCCTCGGCATAGTCCTTGGTTGTCATCACGGGATAAGACCCAATGCTTGCACCATAGAGTTTAGCATTGTTTTTGTGGTGATGATTGTGAGAACGTTTCCAAACACTCGGTGGACTCAACGTTACCATTCCAAACACAAACATAAACACTCGAATAAATTTAGATTTTTTCAGAATCGCACCGTGTTGATAGTCATGGTAAATCACAAACAAACGAACGTGGACGAGTCCAAACACAATGCTCGTAGCTATCTTCCCCGATATGCTATCTAGAATAAAAATACTAACGATTAGCATCGTCCAAACAATAGTTGTCGAGATGACACACCAGAGGCTAACCCATACGTTTTCCGTAGCGTATTTGCGACTAGCAATAAGTAATTCTTTTGGAGATTTCAAGCGACTCACCGTGTGTACCGTCTAAGGTTCTAAACTTCCATTACATCCATGTAATTATTCGTTAAGCAATCGAAACTATTACCCCTTCTGTCGTAAACCATTCATGATCTACGATAGCCGTGACAACCGTTGATTCCATTTCTAAACTTTGGGCAATGTCCTCAACACTGCGAGGCATGCCCACATTGTATAAGTAATCCCAAATCTTGCTTCGTTCGTCTTCCATAACTGTAACCTGTTTCCTGAAAATACTGCAATCTTAGGTCTTAAATACCAACGCCAATACTTGCTCATTGCAGTTCTCCTATATCGTCGAGTATTAATGGGATTCCGACAATACGAGCCTTCCGATTTCTCCGATAATCTACCCTTATTTTCCCCTTTTCTGCAAAAAGTGTACTCTAGCTTGACGGATGTGGCGACCGAAATAAATCTAAAACTGCAGCGAGCGATTATTGACTTGAATACCATTACTATTGACGTATATTTATGTGGTATAAAAGATTAATGATGAAAAACCCTAACAAGCTCGTAAATTACGACAACGTCGACCAACAATATCTCGAAAAGCGGCGGTTGAAACCAAGTGCGGGCTGGATATTGTTATGGGCCATGGGCGTTGGTGCCGTAATTTCCGGTGACTTTTTTGGTTGGAATCTGGGTCTCGCAAATTCTGGATTTGGGGGATTATTAGTAGCCACTGGGATCATGGCCGTGATGTATTTCTGTATGGTCTTCACCGTCGCTGAACTTTCCGCTGCCTTGCCTCATGCAGGCGGGTTCTTTTCATTTACGCGTAACGCCTTCGGCCCCATTGGCGGGTTCATCTGTGGGCTCACCGACGTAATTGAATATGTTATCACTCCAGCAGTCATCGTCATTGGGATCGGTGAATATATGAATGTGCTCGTGTTTGGCGTTGGAGCTGATCCGTCCATTACGGTTACGATTTTGTGGTGGGCACTGGCCTATGGGCTCTTTGTTTTAATCAATATCAGTGGAGTTTCTCTCTCATTGCGTATGGGACTCATTTTCGCTGGCTTAGCTGCTTGTGTGTTACTCGTGTTTTACGGTGGGGTCTGGTTTAACGGTAGTTTTGATTCGGCGCGGTTGTTTGATATCGCAGCAGACCCAGGCAACAGCCACTGGTTTCCCAAAGGACTGTCAGGCATTTTCGTGGCCTTACCATTTGCAATGTGGTTTTATCTGGCCATTGAACAATTACCTTTGGCCGCCGAGGAAAGTCATGATGCTGCCGGCGACATGCCGCGAGCATTAATCCTAGGTATGATCACACTGTTTATTTTTTCAGTACTAACATTGACCCTCAATACCGGTGTCGTTGGCGCTAATAACTTGGCCACGGATGAAGCTCCGCTGGCAAGTGGCTTTATCAAAGTGTTTGGTGTCGGGGATGCCGCTCGTGTGCTAACACTAATCGCCTTGGTTGGCTTGATTGCTAGTTTCCACGCCATTTTGTATGCCTATGGCCGAGTGTTATTTGCTTTGTCACGAGCGGGATATATCCCACGGTTTTTATCACTAACCGGAAAACGACGGACCCCGTATGTCGCCTTGATAGCCGGCGCGTTTATCGGATTTGGCTGTGCGTTAGTCATCACGTTGACTAAGCCAGATACCGATAGTAATAGCCATGTCGGGTCAGCGCTACTGAACATGGCTGTGTTCGGAGCCGTTATTTCATATGCTTGCGTAATGGCAAGCTTTATTAAATTGAGAATATCGAAACCGAATCTCCCGCGACCCTACCGCAGTCCCCTAGGCATTCCAGGCGCAGTGATAGGATTACTGTTATCGCTTGTGGCCCTTACCGCCACATTGTCCGACCAATCACTGCTACCAGCTGTTGTGGGAGTCGTTGTTTTTTTGATGCTCGGTATGATTTACTTTTTCTGCTACAGTCGTCACCATTTAGTTGCCCAAGCGCCTGAAGAAGAAGTCGCACTGATTGCCGACGCTGAACATGAATTGGCTTAAGTAGGTGGATGTGACCATGTTTTCACACAGTTATGCTAACCCTATTAATACTTGTTGCTTGCTAATAAAGTAACGTCAGGAGTTTGATCAATCCATGATATCACTCGAAGAATTGACGCAACTGTCTGCCACCGGGGAAATCGATACTGTTATTACGGGTTTTACAGACCTCTACGGACGATTACTTGGAAAACGTTGTGACGCCAGATTTTTCCTAGAAAACATCGCGGAAACAGGAACACATGGCTGTAACTATTTATCGACCGTCGACATGGAAATGGAGCCCATTGAGGGTTATGCTGCGGCAAATTGGGAAGCTGGGTACGGAGATTTCCATCTAATGCCCGACCTTGCAACTTTACAGGTTGCTTCATGGCTGGATCGAACCGCCATTGTTTTTTGCGATGTTCAAAAAAATACTACCCATGAATTGATACCGGTAATGCCCCGCAGCATCCTAGCGGCGCAAATCCAATCAGCGAACCAGATTGGCTTTACTGCCCAAGCGGCTTCAGAATTGGAATATTATTTGTTGCAAGAGAGCTACGAGCAAGCACATTCCCAGCATTATCACGACCTCAAGGCAGCGGGTTGGTATTTAGAAGACTACCACATCATGCAAGGCAGCCGCCGCGACGCATATCATGGTGAACTGCGCCGACACCTGGCCACTTCAGGCATCCCTGTGGAATCGACTAAAGGTGAATGGGGACTCGGGCAACATGAAATCAATGTTGTTTATACCGATATAGCAGCCATGGCCGATCGACATATCGTCATTAAGCAATGTGCCAAAGAACTTGCGGAAATCCAAGGCGTCAGTGTGACGTTTATGGCCAAATACAAACAGGACCAAGCAGGGTCGAGTTGCCACATCCATTTAAGTCTATGGAACGACTCGGGGAATGCATTTGCCGGGGAGGAAACATTAGGCCGAGTCCAATGCTCCAACGTGTTTAAATCATTCTTGGCCGGATGGATTCACCATGCCCCCGCTTGTATGCCCTTTTACGCGCCAACGGTGAACTCCTACAAACGCTTTCAACATGGCTCATGGGCACCGACAAGTCTCGCTTGGAGCCAAGATAATCGGACTGCAGGATTTCGCGTTGTGGGCAGCGACCAATCGCTGCGGATTGAGTGCCGTATTCCCGGCGCTGACGTAAACCCATATCTCGCATTTGCGGCAGCCTTAGCTTCGGGTTTAGATGGCGTTAAAAATGAGATGCAACCGCCAAATGAATTCATTGGAAATGCTTATGACCAAGCTGATATCCCTCACGTCGCCGCGACCTTTGGAGACGCGATCACCGAATTCTCGAATAGCGATTTCATCAAACAGAATTTTGGCGAGACGGTACAACAACACTACAGCCACTTCTTTAACACAGAGCGACTAGCCTACCAAAATGCCGTAACGGATTGGGAACGTCAGCGTTATTTCGAGCGTATTTAGTAAGCGACCGCGTTAGGAAATTGTTCAAGTTTTTTCAATAGGGATTTGCATCACGTGTCAGTAACGATACCTCGAATCGGAATCACCATGTATGGCTGCAATGAGGAAGGTAGTTATAGTATTCCTCGAGAGTATATCGATAGCGTTCAGCGGGCTGGCGGAATTCCTTTGATTTTACCACCACTGAACAATGTGCAGGCGGCCTTGGAACAAATCGATGCGGTGTTACTCATTGGCGGTGGTGATCTTTGCCCGACATGTTACGGTGGCAATGATCATGAGACCATCTATATGACGGATCCTCAACGCGACGCCTATGAAATCGAATTGACAAAAGCCGTACTCGAGTCGGATAAGCCGGTATTGGGGATTTGCCGTGGCCTACAAGTCTTAAACATAGTGCTTGGCGGGACCTTGCATGAACATTTACCCGACGTATACGGCGAATCGGTTAAGCATCGGTTACCACCCCGCGAACCAGTAAATCATGAAGTAACCGTCGTCGCCGATTCGATGTTAGCCGAAATTGTTGGCGAATTGACATTCAGTGCTCCAAGTTGGCATCACCAATGCTTAAATCAAGTAGCCGACGAATTGACCGTGGTCGCAAAAGCACCCGATGGTGTAATCGAAGCTGTTCAATGGACCGCTAAGAAATGGTGTTTAGCCGTACAGTGGCACCCTGAGCTCGTTGCTGCAAAGGATCCTGTACAACAAAAAATATTTGACGCATTGGTCGCGAGTTGCCTAGCGTGATTTAACGCATTTGTTACATAGAGTGATTTTATAATAAGGAATTCCTGTTCATGGGACGTCTACAAGATCAAGTGGCATTAATAACCGGCGCGTCGGGAGGTATTGGACGGGCCACAGCACTGCGCTTTGCCGCAGAAGGTGCCAAGTTGGTATTAACGGATGTGGACGACGCTGAAGGTGCACAGACGTTGCAGCAAGTCCAAGCGACGGGGGCTGAAGTAATCTATGTGCACGCCGATGTGTCACGGGGTGACGATTGTCAAGCGATGGTTGCCGCAGCAGAAACTGAGTTCGGTGGTTTACATATTTTGTTCAATAACGCCGGCATCATGCATCCGGAGGACGGTGATGCCATGAGTACCGAAGAACATATCTGGGATTTGACCATGGCCATTAATTTACGTGGTGTTTATTTGGGCTGCAAATATGGAATCCCTTTGATACTGAAATCTGGTGGCGGTAGTATTATCAATACTGCGTCGTTCGTAGCGCTCATGGGTGCAGCCACTCCTCAACTCGCCTACACCGCTAGCAAAGGTGGCGTGCTGGCCATGACACGTGAATTGGCCGTCATCCATGCACGGCAAAGCATCCGCTGCAATGCACTTTGCCCAGGGCCGTTGCACACAAAGATGTTAATGGATTTTTTGGATACGGAGCAAAAAAAACAACGCCGCCTCGTGCACATTCCAATGGGACGTTTCGGCTTAGCCACGGAAATGGCAGATGCCGCGTTGTACCTAGCCAGCAGCGAATCTTCCTATGTAAACGGAACTGAGTTTGTTGTCGATGGCGGAATCACCGCCGCTTACGTCACGCCCGAAGATTAACCAACGGCAAGCAATAGATTTGGAAAATGCACCGGAGGGACTCCGGCGCGGCGGCAGGGAAAATTTCCCCCCGAGATTGTCAATTTGTTTTATGGTTATTAGGTTTTACCTCGCCGCAAGGCATCGTCACCGAAACGATCTCGAATCAAATCGGAAACCTCATCTAGTTTTTCACGCTGCTTACTGTCCTCTTGGTCAAATAAACCTTGCTGCCGCACACCACTACCTAAACCACTCACGCCCATCCCAATCAATCGCAAGTTTAACTCACGATCGGGCAAGCGGTTCTCGAGCATCTCGATCACCGTTTCATAGAACACTTCCGTCGCATCGCTCGGAAGAGACAATGTCTTGGAACGCGTGAACGTCTGGAAATCATGATAACGCACTTTTAGGTTAACCGTCTTGGCGTGCAAGCCTGCACTGCGTAGGCGCTGGGACACTTGATCCACTAAATCCCGCAAATGCTCGCGCAATACGCCGATGTCGGAAACGTCCTCAGCAAAGGTCTGTTCGTTTGAAATGGATTTCGCACGACAGTCTGGCACCACTTCACGCTCATCAAGACCGCGTGCTAAATGCCACATTTGAGTTCCCGCCGTGCCAAACAAACGCTGCAAACTTTCCTCCGTATACGACTTCAATTGTTTGATTGTATGAACACCTAACTCCTTCAGTTTTTTCTCCGTTACCTTACCTACACCCCAGATCCTTTTAACGGGCAACGGTTCTAGAAACGATTGAACCTCATCTTCGTTAATAATGCAAAAACCATCAGGTTTATCAACGTCGCTTGCAAGCTTTGCTAGATATTTATTGGAAGCCACACCTACCGAAGCAACCAATCGTAATTCATCTTTGATTTCTTTTTTAAGGCGTCTCCCAATCACTTCGGGACTACCAAAAAGCGATTCGCTACCACCAACATCAAGAAACGCCTCGTCAAGCGACAGCGGTTCAACTAAGGGAGTATAGCGAAAGAATATTTCCCGCAGCTGTTGCGATATCTCCGCATAGAAGGCCAATCGTGGTTTAATGACCACCGCGTGCGGGCACAGTTTAAGCGCTGTTTTAGTCGGCATTGCACTATGTACGCCAAATTGTCTCACCTCATAACTTGCGGCGGCTACCACACCCCGCCGCTGGGCACTGCCACCAACAATGATCGGCTGGCCAATCAAGCTAGAATTCTCACGCTGCTCGACCGATGCGAAAAAGGCATCCATATCGATGTGTAAAATTGAAGCAGTCATGGGCCATCATTATTAGTAATTCTTGACGATACGCCAACACCGATGAATGCGACGGTTACGATAATCCTCGGGGACAGTCTGTTTACTTATCTCATGACACTCCGCCGGTATTTTATCTTCGTCAAACTTGAAACGCCGATAATTCGTAGAAAAATAAATGACTCCACCTTTTCGCATCCGCAGCAGTACGTGCTTTAACAAGCTATCCCAGTCATCTTGAATGACCCAATCGGCAGTGGTCGATTTACTGTTGGAAAAAGTAGGAGGATCGACAACTGCCAAATCAAACATCTCCCGCTCAGGCAACCCCGTAATGTACTCTCGAATTCCCGCCGTTATGTAATGATGCTCCGGCCCCGTGAAACCGTTAAGTTTCATATTGCGCTCAGCCCATTGCATATATCGTTTTGATAAATCCACGCTCGTTGTTGATGTCGCTCCGCCATCGGCTGCATACACCGTAAACGAGCCAGTATAGGCAAACAGATTAAGAAAATCTTTCCCACGGGATTCTTCTAAGACGAGCTTTCTGGTTTCGCGATGATCCAAAAACAAGCCCGTGTCGACATAGTCCGATAAATTGACGATGAATTTCAAACCGTTTTCTTGAGCTTCAATTTCATAACGATCCTTTGCCAGTTGTTCATGTTGGCTGAGACCCTTTTGTTGTTTACGCCGCTTCAAGAAGGTCTGCGTGTGGGGTAATTCCAAAGCATCCGCTGCTGTGGTTCGCATCAAATCCAACCATTGTTGATGGGCGGCCAAATCGCGATCATGCGGCCGTTCGAACTCGCTTAAATGTAAATGATCTTCATAAAGGTCGACCACCAATGGAATTTCAGGGATGTCCTTTTCGTAAAGTCGAAAACAAGTCACCCCTCGTTTCCTTGGCCATTTGCGCAAATGCTTTGCTCGTTTGGTTAGTCGACGTTTAAACAGCTCAGCTTGTTCAACGGCTTTGTCATCTAACTCTCCAAACACTGCAGTGGGAGATTCATCTAGGTTGCGGGGGCCATGGAACTGATAATAGGTGCATTCGATACGCGCGTTGTATAACTTCCGCCGGCGGTCAGCTTGTTTTTGAATCACCCGTTCAAATCGATCAAAGGACGTCAAAACGTAATGCGACCAGGTTGGCAATCGTCGCAACACCTCAGGCATCGATTCGTAAAGTGGCTCCAAATCGCGATAGCCACTGAGCCGCTCACCATAGGGCGGGTTGGTAATCATACAACCAAAACGACGGCTACTGCTGATATCTTCAAAGGCCTTCTCTTCAAAATGAATATTGTCACCCACTCCCGCTAACGCCGCGTTGTGACGAGCAATTTTCAATACACGAAAATCAATATCCGTGGCCAACAGCATTTCTGGAAACTTCGGTTCCAATAAATCATCCGCTTCCGTTTTCGCTTCTGACCACAAAGCATCAGGAATTGTGTCCCAGTCATTAGCTGCAAATTCTCGGTTGCGACCAGGAGCCATATTTCTGGCAAGCATCGCCGCTTCAATAGGGATCGTACCACTGCCACAAAACGGATCCATAAAGGGACGCTTTTTATTCCAGAAACTCAATTGAACAAGTGTCGAAGCGAGTGTTTCTTTGAGTGGAGCGCCGCCAGCTTCAGCTCGATAGCCGCGTTTGTGTAAACTGGGACCGGTCGTATCGATCGTTAACGTTGCCATATCGTCAAGCAAGGCAATCTGACATTTAATTTGTGGTCCATCCTCTGGTAATTCAGTCACACCATGCTGTTGGCAAAGCGCTTCCACAATCGCTTTCTTCACCGCACGTTGGCAAGCCGGAACGCTGGAGAGCTGAGAACGAATCGAACGACCAACTACTGGAAAACAGCCGTTCGTCGGAATCCATTCGTCCCAGCGAATGGACTTCGTAGTTTCAAACAATGTGTCAAAATCTTTCGCCTTGAATGACGCCATCTGAATGAGCACACGATCAGCTGTTCGCAACCACAAATTGGCACGACAAATCGCTAAGGCATCACCTGTAAACTGTATCCACCCTGGCGCAATTACTTTTCCTTCATAGCCCAATGCTGCTAACTCTCGTTTGACCACGGCCTCGATCCCAAAGGCAGTCGTTGCGATGAGTGTATATGGATTCGCCATGAATATTTTTCTGTTTCAAGTGGTTAAGAAAAGACGTCGAGAGGTGGAACAACACGGGCAAGGCTACATGTTAACCGCAACTAACACACTCCTGCGAAATACTCTGCCGATTTGCGTTATTGCTACACATCGTCATCGTTAGAAGTAATCTGATGCAATTCTTGACTAGGTTGAGGCGACAATGGCGAACTGGAAGAACCGTTGGAACTTCCGGAACATTTGGAACATCCACTGCCTGATTTTCCTCGCAGCAAGGCGATCAAGCGATAAAAGACATATCCAACAGCCGCAATACAAACTAGGCCGACCACTGTGTTTTGAATTTGCTCATTCATCTTTAATTGTCCCGCCAATCACGTGGAACTCTTGGGTCAGGTACAACGGATTATTCTTGATCAGACCGTCAGACTATTGTTCGCAACAACAAACGTTACCCAAGCTGCAACATAAGCCAAAACAGTCATATAGACAAATGTGAACAGCGGCCATCGCCAAGATTGCGTCTCTTTTTTCAAAACCGCTAGTGTTGACACGCATTGTGCACAGAGGGCAAAAAATCCCATGATTGAAAGCCCAACAGGAATCGTGAAAACAGGTTTCGTGGGGTCGTCATCCCAACGTGCATTTCTTAAATGGTCCCGCAGTCCCGCCGATGCCTCGTCTTCTTCGTCACCCAAATTGTAAATCACTCCCATCGTTCCAACGACGACTTCCCGTGCTGGAAACGACGCCAACACGGCGATACCAATCTTCCAATCCCAACCCAATGGTTTAACGACTGGCTCAATCGCTTGACCGGCTCTTCCTAAGTAGCTGTTACGTAACTGAATTCCAGCAGTTTGTGTCGCTGGCAGTTGCTCTGCTGTCCCTTCGCTACGAGGAAAATAGGCCAATGCCCAAATCAATACCGTACAAGCCAGAATCAACGTCCCCGCTTGCTTCACAAAATCCATCCCCTGCTGGAACATCTTGCGAGACACAATCGAAACGCTAGGCATCTTGAAGCTTGGTAACTCCATTACAAATACGGGGGTTTCACCTTTCAACATTGTTTTCTTTAATATCCAAGCCACACAAATAGCAACGACTATACCGAGCAAATACATACTGAGAAGTACAAGCGTTTGCTGGCTAATCCACCCACCTAGGACTTGCTCTTCCGGAATACAGGCTGCTGTGAGCAATATATAAACGGGGAGTCGCGCACTACAACTCATCAACGGCGCAATCAGCATGGTTGCCAGCCGATCATTGCGGTTCTTAATGGAACGCGCTGCCATGATCCCGGGAATCGCACAAGCAAACGATGACAATAATGGAATAAACGATTTCCCACTCAGACCAACTTTAGACATAATATTGTCCATCAAATACGCAGCCCGAGCCATGTAACCAAAATCTTCCATCAGCCCGATAAAGAAAAAAAGAATCAAAATCTGAGGTAGGAAGATCACGACGCCGCCGATCCCAGCAATGAGACCATCGACAATAAGTGACCGCAGCATCCCTTCCGCAATCAGCGATTCGACCCCACTTCCAAGCCACTGGAACAACATGCCAATCAAATCCATCGCTGGACCCGACCAACTAAATACTGCTTGAAATAACAGTGTTAACATCGCCAGAAAAACGAGGGAACCAGAAAACGGATGAATCAGTACTCGGTCCAACCACCGCCTGCGGACTAAACTATGGTCCGTCTCACCACGTTGAACGACTGAACTTACAACCTGATTAATCCAAGCATAGCGAGCAATCGGTTCCATGCTGATACGATCACCAGCGGCGTCAAACTGCTGCTTAAATAAGTCCAATGCAGCCGTAAATTCCGATGTTTGTTTCGACTCGACTTGCTCATCTGCGCACAACTCAACGTCTGTGGATAATGCCAACTCGTTCAAAAAGCAGCGCCGTTGGCAAGCAACGACTTGATCCGTTGTCGCTGTTGTTGCGGAAGCGATGGCAACTTCAACTGACTCAGAAAACGTCACTTTGGTTGTAGCGACAACGGCTGCAGAGGCAATTGCCGATCGCAATTCATCGATGCCTTGCTTGCGGCTACCATGTGTAACAACCACCGCTACACCAAGTGTTGCCGACAATTCTTCTACGTCAATCGTCGTTTCATCTTGTGTCGCAACATCCATCATGTTCAATGCCACGACTGCGGGAATTTCCAGTTCTAACACTTGCGTTGTAAGATATAAATTGCGGACAAGATTACTCGCATCCAATACGCAAACAACAACATCCATAACATGCATGTCAGCCACATTTGGCGTCAATAAAACATCGACAGCAATCTGTTCGTCCGGCGAGGCAGGATTTAGACTGTACAATCCCGGTAAGTCGACGACCGCTATTTCCCTACCCTCGTGTGTGCAACGACCAACGAATTTTTCAATGGTCGCACCAGGATAGTTTCCAACCTGTTGTTGTCCGCCAACGAGTGCGTTAAATAAAGATGATTTCCCAGTGTTAGGATTTCCTAGCAAGGCAACGCGTAGGGATTTGTCATTTCCATTCATCGCTGGCTGGCATCTTTCTCGGGAACTTCTTGCGGCACTTGTACTTCAATTCGCCGCGCTTCCGTTTGACGCAGACTCAGTGAGAACCCAAGCAAATCAATTTCCAGTGGATCTCCCAACGGACCAGAACCAACTCGAGTGACTTGAGTACCAGGTACCAATCCCATCTCTAACAAACGTAATGCCACCCCGTCAGCACCATGGACGGCAACGACATTTGCCGCGGAATTACGACGCAAATCAGAAAGAAACAAAGGAGGCATGGGGTGGCTTTCATAGCTTTTAGCGGTAAATCTAGTGCAAATACCTTTATTGATTTGCATTCTCATTTACCAACCGTTGTTTGTCGACACATCGGGTCGTAAAAAAGTCAAATCAATAACGAATATCCTCTCAAACACTGAACATAGCCTCCCTCTTAAAACCGGTATTACCCGCACAACCGTTAAAGAGTGCCAGAAGGAATTGCCGAAGTGAATTACATGTAGAATCAGCGATAGATCTACGTATCGCCGCAACAATTATTCATCCCTAAATAACCAATCTCTTTAATGTAATGATTTCAAACGGTGCGAACTTTACTACACACAGTTACAGACACCCTTGGCCAGTATGTAAAACTTGCCGTGATAACGCTGTGCATTTTATTTGTGCAGATCACATTCTTACCTGCACAAGACACTCAGGACGACGAACCCGTTACACCATCTCCGAGTGACATCCCAACGCTGCCGGAAACAACCGTTCAAGGTGTCATCCCGTTTCCTCATGACCCTCTACGCATCTGGCTCGATAACGGTCTCGATGCTCAAGGCGATCCGTTGTTCAGCAATGGTCAACGATTCAACCAATCGATATTACGGTCACCTACCCATCGCAGCATCATCGACTTACGCGAACTGCTTGAACGGTCACCAGTCGATATGTATCAAGCCATCGAACGCGAAGCCGGCGTACTTATGCAACGCACTCAACGCGGCGCAGCCTCACCATTTATCCGCGGACTCACCGGACAGCAAGTCGTCATTCTTGTGGACGGTATTCGCATGAACAATACTACCTTCCGTTTGGGGCCCAATCAGTATTTCAACACGATTGACCCCGGCATAGTCGACCATATCGAAGTTATCCGCGGACCTCAAACAGTACTCTATGGATCCGATGCGATGGGCGGTGTTATCAACGTGATCACGCGACAAACCGGTATAGGCACCACGCCCAACGGTCCCATCAAAACATGGACCAATCGCTATTCATCTGCCGACAACGCCTTCTACACTCGCATGAATTACCAATATCACAACGGCAAGACTGGGATCTTTCTAGGCTCAGGATATGCCAATATTAACAATCTTGATCGCGGTGGCGACTTGGGACGACAGTCAGCCACAGCCTATTCTCAATATTCTGGCGACGTTCGCATTGATCGCATCATTGCCGACAACCAAACATTGACATTTTCACTACAACACTTCATTCAAGAAAACCTTTTCCGCAGCGATCGCTTCCCTAGTCGCCGTACCATTTTTGATCCTCAACAGCGATCCATGATGTATTTGCGAATGCAAGGTCATGAAATGAATAACTTCTTTGACCAATACTCGCTCACATTCTCTTACCACCGTCAACGTGAGCAAGTGAAAGATCGCCATCTCAGCCAACCGTTTTTTGAAGAATCTGAAACGGACAATAACACCTTTGGATTTTCACTATTGCTGGGTACCGACTTAGCGGACCAATCCCACCTAACCTATGGCGTTGACATGTATAACGATGTGGTGGACTCCTTTAAGAACCGCTTCGATGCGACGACAGGCAGTTTTCTATCTGCTCGCAATCCTGCTTACCCGGATGACGGATGGAGTCGACAAACAGGTGCTTTTGTCCAATACGACAAACAACTCAACGATCACTTAGATGTTACAGCCGGCACTCGGTTTACGCGATCCCACGTGCAAGCCACTCCAATACTGAAAGTGGACGATGACGGAGACCCGTTAACCGACCCAGTCGACACACCCGTGCACATTTCACCCAATTTCGACAACTGGTCCACTAGTGGTGGTCTCACCTACCAACTCAACACTGACTTAGTGCTCGCCGGATCCATCTCCGAAGGTTTCCGAGCTCCCAATCTTGACGACCTAGCATCGAACAATGACAACGTCCAACAAGCATCTGCTGACACACCCAGTATTGATCTACTACCCGAAACGAGTTTGAGTTACGAAGTCGCTTTGCGTAAGGAAACCGATGATCTTCGCTGGCAAGCAACGGCTTACTGGATGGACATCGACAACATGATCCTGCGTACTCCTGCCGGATCCGATGGTACCAGCATCTTGTTTTCACGTAGCAATCGAGATTCAAAAATCAATGGATTCGAGTTTTATGCTGAAAAGCGAGTTGATGACAACTGGACACTCTATGGCAACTTTTCTTACATCCTTGGGCAAGATCAAGTCCTCAACGAACCTCTTAGCCGTATCCCTCCCACTCAAGGCATCATGGGGCTGAGATGGCGAAATTCGGAAAAGTATGAGTACCTTGATTTCTATGCATGGATGGTTCATCGTCAAGATCGCTTGAATTTCCAAGACATCAGTGACAGTCGAATACCTGACGATGGCACCCCTGGTTATGCCACGTTCAATATTCGCTACGGAACGATGCTCAGCGACACTGAACGAATTACCGTCGAGCTTGAAAACATCCTTGACCAAGCTTACCGAGTTCACGGCAGCGGAGTTGACGGCGCGGGTTTCTCAGCAAACATTCAATATAGTTTCGAGTTTTAAACCGCGAAATCGCTACAACAGGCGACCGGTTTCTAGCCACAGACTGATCGTGCATTACCGCACGATCATCTCACCATTCATGACTAACCAATGGCCGGGGAACGTACATAGGTACGGATACTTCCCCGACTGCATTGGTGCCGTGAAATAAATTGTGAACGACTCACTCGGCAACACAATATCAGTATATGCCAACACCGCTTCGGTCTGAGGAATATACTGCCGCACCATGGCATCGGGGTCAGAAATCAACTTATTCGTCAGGTCGCCGACCTCACGCAATGTACCGGGTGCTAATAATGCCCAATTGTGCGGCACTACATCTGGATTCTTTAAGGTCAAGGCAATCCTCTCACCCGGATTAACTTGGAACGATCTTGTTTGAAACGACAGATTCGCCCCTGTTTGAATTTCAATCGCTCTCGCATCGGCGAGCGCCGCGACATACGGATTCGGGACTTTCCGCGTGGCTAAGGCTAGATCGGCCAAGATGGGGTGTGGCGCGATCGGTTTGTGATCCAAGGCCACCAATCCCTCGGCCTCTATAAAGGACTTCTCATCTAACGCATGTACTGTCACAAATAGTTCACGAAACTGCTCTTGGCCAATTTGCAAACGCAAATATAGCTGATTGACGGGCTGTAAATCTGGAATCTCTAGAAACAAAGCTCTACCATCGTCGACAACACTCGCCGACTTAATCGCAACATAATCGTGTCCTTGCATCCCAAAGTGTTTTCCAGAATACTCGGGCGACCCGTACTGTCCGCCGTAACGATAATTCCAACTCATCGCAAAATGACTTTGAATTTTAGTGGCGATTGCTTCGTCAATTTTTTCTGAGAACCGGATAATGACACCGTTGCGATAGGTGTGTATTCCCAGCGGTTGTTGAACGTTACCACCCCGATATCGCACTCTCTGAAAACAACCATCCGTCGGCGTATAGCACCCCCAGCCTTGCATTCCAGTCACATACAATTGGCCATCAAAGGGACTAAATCTTCCCCGATGTGTGCCTGACAGGAAATCCCCCGGCAATGGTACAACGGCACCTTGCAACTGGCCACTAACATCATCGCGGAGCACTAAAAACATCTTTCCCGTACCAAACGAAAAATGCAATAACTGACCCGTAAGTGGTCCCCAGTGTTTACTCTGAACCACCTGCTGCCCACCCGCTTGATTATCCACTCCTCGCGGCAAATAAACCAATGGCAGATCAGGGACTTCCTCGCCGCGTGGCCCAGGGAATCCAAAATGCCCTACCCGCTGTTGTGCCAAACGCATACCACAGATCATCGATGCCGGTGTCCAGGTTCCCTCAGCACAAGGCACGGTCAAAACGCCATCAACGGTAAGCCCCAATCCATCCGGATTCCTAAACCCTGTTGCGATAATATCAGTTTGAGTACCATCGGCCGAGATTCTCAAAATCCCCTGTCCACCGACGGCCGTATAGAAATTCCCCGCGCCATCTCGCTCTAACCCACAGATGTAATCGTGACCACCGGCCGACGTCGTGAATTGATTGCTGAAGCACTCATAATAATCTGCTTCGCCGTCCCCATTGCGGTCGACCAATCTGGTCAATTGATCACGACAAATAACGAACACACCGTCGCTGTCCAC
>JABHUV010000331.1 GCA_018658605.1 Planctomycetaceae bacterium
ACGTCCGCGATCATGGCCTCCTCTAAGATCGAGGAATTTCTTGATTTCTGCGGGAATCGAATACGGGTGCTCGATAGTCTCACGGTACATATCAAGCACATAAAGTGAACCGTCGGGCGCATTTACGAAATTGACAGGCCTAAACCAGTTATCGGTGGAACGCACGAACTCTGTCTTTTGATCTGCTCGAACGCTAGCGTATACCACATTGTCGGTGTTTACCGTTTTGCGATGCACTAAGTTCCCACCGACATCTCCAACAAATGCATTACCGCGGTATTCCTGCGGATATGCATCACCTGTGTAGATGGTAATCCCCGTTGCTGAAGTGAAGTACCCAATTGGATATTCCGTTGGCACAACGCCTTTTTTCCCATTGGGGTCTAAGGGGATGAATTCATAACCACCTTGTTTGTTGATGACCAAACGGTAGCCTTTGTCGAGTGCCCGCCATTTCTGACGAACGATTCTCCATGGTTCTGGAGGGCTGATCCGAAACACGGGTGCACTCGCGCCATCCTTTGCGATATTTCGTACAAGACCTTGTGCCGCGAAATATGGATTTCGTGATAGGTATTGTTGTGGATAGACGACTTGTTGCATGTGGTTACTGTTACTACAAACAAAACGAATTCCCCAGGCATCGTGTGAGTGCCCGAATTGTAGCCCACCGGTGACCTGTTCGAACTTCTCGGTACGTGGATCGAATCGCAAGTCGACGGCACCTACGGGAAATAGTGGCTTACCGCGATACAGTAGAGTTTTGGGATTGCGCCCGGCGGCGAAATAGATTTTGTTATCCAAGCCCCATTCCAGTCCGTTGCTCACGGACTGGACATTTCCTCGACCGAAACCAGAAAGAATTTCCTCTCGAACATCTGCTTTGTTATCGCCATCAGTGTCTTTAAAGTAGTACAGGGATCCTGGTGCAATGACGAATACGCCACCGTTATACGGCCTGACGGATGTTGGCCAACTGATATTGTCGACAAACACGGTACTGCGATCCATCGTGCCGTCATTATTGGTGTCTTCGAGCAGACGAATGATACCGGCGTCCTTGAATCCACCACCTTCGGGATTGAGTTTCGTAGGTTCCTGGGAAAATGGATACCCGTGCATTTCGGCAACATACATGCGACCGTACTCATCGAAACAAGCATCAACGGGATCCGACACGAGTGGTTCAGCGGCAACGATTTCTAATGTAAATCCGCGAGCTTGTTGAAACGTTGCTAGGGAATTCTCAGAGTCGGTATGTTTGATCCGCGGCATATCCGCAGCAGTGACGACTCGCTCTTCTGGCGGTTGCGCCTGATTGCTTGTTATTAGAATGAAACCCAAGCTGAAAGAAACTAGCAGGGCTAGAATGATCGTGGACGGTTGGCTAATCATTGTTCGGGACATTTTGGTTTTGGTGAAAATAGAAAGGACAACGGGAACCCAAAAACATTGAATGTGCTTAGCCTAATAGCTTGGCAATTCCTGCGGTCATCGTGGCATCGATTGATGAATCACTAAACGCAACGCTTACTTCATAGCCACCGTTAGCGTATTCTTGTGCGATCGGAATATACCAAGGGCCACCGTCGCCATAAGCCGCGGTTGCTACAAAACGATTGGGCGCCAGTGTTTGGGCTCGGAGTTGATATTCGATGAAGGACTCAGCTGGTAGATGTAACAATGAAATATCACCGAGATTCAACGCACTGAGTAAGATTGGGGTTTTTTGTTCAAGTCGCTGTAACCAACTGAGCATATACGAAGGTCGATTTCGGCCGACCGTCGAATTGGATTTATCGGAGATGCGAGCTTGTAGTTCATCGGCGACAAGTAGGTCACGAGCGGTTGGCAGCATTTCCACAGTCCGCCAGGCAACGGCGGTAAGTGGCTTTTTATTTATATTTTTAGCGGCCGCTGCGATACCATCGTAGATCCGTTTCGCAAGTACGTCACGTACGGGGTGTGACCCATCGTTGTATTTACCGGCGGAAATATTTCCGCTAGCCCCAGTAAAGTAAATGTGATGACAATGCGGCTCTTCTGCTTGGTGTTGTTTTCGCGCGATACCCACGAAGTCACTCGAAACTAAGCCATCGCCGTAAT
>JABHUV010000159.1 GCA_018658605.1 Planctomycetaceae bacterium
CATTGCGGGGGGATGATCTACCTTGGTGACAACTGGCCAGAACAATATCGCGGCAAAATGTTTATGTGTAACACGCATGGTAAACGAGTTAACATGGACGCGTTAAGACGCGTAGGAAGCAGTTATACTGCGGAACATGGTCAAGATTTCTTGTTTGCCAATAGCGATTGGTTTAGAGGGGTCGAACTGAAATATGGGCCGGATGGCGGTGTGTTTTTGACGGACTGGACGGACCTCGGTGAGTGTCATGACCGTGATGGAATCCACCGGCAGTCTGGTCGAATTTATAAGATAACCTATGGCAAGCCAAGTCGTTTGGCCGCTTTCGATTTGCAAGACTTATCAACCCCCGAATTGATTGAGTTGCAGAACCATAAAAATGATTGGTTTGTTCGTCATGCTCGGCGTATTTTACAAGAACGTGCGGTTGCTGATGGTGATCTACCGACGGCAGTTAGATTGTTAGAGAATAATTTTCGCAAGTCAGTCGATATGACTCGAAAGCTTCGCTTTTTGTGGTGCTTGCACGCCATCGGGCAATCTGGGGCAGTGCTGGAGGATTTGTTGCATGACTCAAGTGAGCATCTGCGTGTGTGGGGAGTGCGGTTGTTGTTTGAAAGTGATTTACCTAAAAAAAATATTGCAAAAGAGTTGGCGAACCTCGCACTGCGGGAAACTTCCGGTCTGGTACGGTTGTATATCGCTGCGGGCATGGCCAAGGTTCCAAATGCCCTGCGGTGGGCTGTCGCCACGGCATTAGTCGAGAAACTACCCGTCGCTGACGATGAACGGTTACTCGCGATGATTTGGTATGCGATGGAACCGATCGTGTTGCAAGACGCCGGTAAAGCGTTACAGTTTTCGATGTTGTCGGATGCGGCTTTGTTGCAAGAATTTGTCGCGCGTCGGATTACGGTAAGCGCGGTGAGTTACGCGGGTGATTTTGAAAAGCTGATGGCGATCATGGTGCGGCAGCAAGAGACGCTCAATGAAACGCAGTCGCAAAAAGTATTGCCAATGTTGGTTGGCCTAGGTGTAGGTGTGCGTGGCCAACGGCAAATGGATATGCCAAAATCGTGGCGATCTTTTGTGGACTTGGTTAGAGTCTCTGGAAACGAAAAGGGACAGCAGTTGGTGCAACAAGTTGGCGCGGTGTTTGGAGACGGCGTGGCGCTGGCACAACTTGTTAGCGTTGCGAGAAATAAGGACTTGGCTGCAGAGGTGCGGAGCACGGCGGTTAATTCTTTGGTATCCGCAGCGGGCGACGGAGTCGGAATTGAATTAAAAATACCGGAGTTGCTGCAAGAGATGATTGGTGACCGCGCAGTGCAGATGGCAGCGATTCGTGGTTTGAGGCGTTTCGACCATGTGCAAACCCCCAAATTGTTACTGGGCAAATATGCCTCGCTAGATAAACCTCTAAAAAATGCTGTTATCGACACACTTAGCTCACGAGAGAATTATGCATACGAATTGTTAGCTGCACTTGAAACAGGGCGTGTGCCGCGAGAACATGTTACGTCTCAACAAGCACGGCAGATTTCAAATATTAATAGTGCTGAGTTAACAGAGAAGTTGTCGGAACTGTGGGGAGCGGTGCAGACTAGCAGTGAAGAACAGTTAAAAAAAATATCACGGATTAAAGCAATGCTAGCAAGTCAGAGCGCTGTGCGCCCTGACTTGAGCCAAGGTAGAGCCATTTACAAACAACGATGCGCGAGCTGCCACAAGTTATTTGGTGATGGTGAAAAAATTGGACCGGATTTAACTGGTTCTGGACGTGCGAATATCGATTATGCTTTACAAAATGTTGTGACGCCCAGTGCCGTCGTTGCTGCAGGGTTCCAAGTTAGTGTGATTGTGACTGTTGCTGGACGTATAGTGACGGGCGTGGTTAGGCTGGAGTCAGAACAGGTCTTGTTAGTTCAAACCGATAAAGAAGAAATACGGCTACCCGTATCTGAGGTTGATGAGATACGTAAATCGAAACAATCTTTGATGCCCGAGAACCTGCTCAAGGATTTAACGGACGAGCAAATAAGAAATCTGATTGCTTATCTTGCGAGCCCAGTACAGGTGCCAGTTAGTGCTGAAGATGATACAACGGATGCTAAAGATATAGCAGACAAATAATTTAGACGAGTTTTGTTAACGGAGTTTATGATGAAGTTAATCGGAAGAATAGTAACGATTTGGATTTTAGGTTGTTTGTTTTGTAATGTCGCGTGGGGCGAAACGAAGCGATCTGCCAAGAGTCCGAACATAGTTTTCATCATGGCTGACGACCTCGGCTCGGGCGATTTGGGGTGCTATAACTCTGATAGCAAGATCCCCACGCCTCATATGGATGCGATCGCCTCAGGGGGAATGCGATTTACGGATGCTCATTCACCATCGGCCGTTTGCTCGCCGACTCGCTACGGCGTGTTGACGGGTCGCTATGCATGGCGGGGAAGACTCAAGAGTGGAGTAGGTTGGGGCTACAGTCGCTTGCTTATCGAACCTGAACGGGCGACCGTAGCTAGTTTATTGAAAGCTCAGGGCTATAACACTGCTTGTGTGGGCAAGTGGCATTTAGGGTTTCAGCTACCGAATCTCGCCGCCAAGGACTATCCAGCAGCGAACGTCGTATTACCCAAAACACATCCGCATGCGGTTGACTATTTTAAACCGCTGGCTCCCGGACCTAATGCGTTGGGTTTTGATTATTTCTATGGCATTCCTGCATCACTTGATATGAATCCGTATGTCTTTGTCGAGAACGAAAAACCGATAACCCTGCCAACTGGTATGGTGGAGAAATCAGCTCATCGAAGGCAAAACGGTGGCGGCATGTGGCGCGGCGGCGATGCAGCTCCAGATTTCAAGCACGTTGACGTATTGCCGTTTGTGACGGAAAAAGCGGTGTCTTGGATTGATAAGCAGAGTGGGAGGAAACCGTTCTTTCTCTATTTCCCGCTGTCGGCTCCGCATACTCCGTGGGTGCCAACGGCAAATTTCAAAGGAAAAGCGAAAGCAGGTTACTACGGCGATTTTGTGAACCAATGTGATCACGTGATCGGTGAAATAGTGTCCGCGTTAAAGCCGGGGGGGCATCTGGAGAACACATTGTTGATCGTGACGAGTGACAATGGCTCACATTGGGTGCCTGGTGACATTCCGAAATATAGCCACCGCGCCAATTTGCACTACCGTGGACAGAAAGCGGATATATGGGAAGGTGGTCACCGCGTGCCCTTCTTGGTTCATTGGCCTGCACAAGTTGCAGCGAGCACGGTGAGCGACCAGACGATATGCTTGACGGACCTAATGGCTACAGCGTTAGACGTACTGGGGGAATCGTTACCCACGGGTGCCGGTCAGGATAGTTATAGTTTCCTAGCTGCACTGACTCAAACCAAACGGCCATCCGAGCGGTTGGTTACTATTCATCACTCAGTCAACGGTACTTTCGCAATTCGTAAGGGCGATTGGAAATTGATACCTGACAATCTTGGATCGGGCGGCTTTAGTGCCCCGCGGATTGTAAAGCCAAAAGAAGATGATCCTAGCGGACAATTGTACAACTTACGTACGGACCCGAGCGAGACAATAAACGTGTGGCAAGACAATCCAAAAATTGTTGAAGAGCTACAAACTGAATTACAACGCATGCGGCAGGGGAGCTAAATGATGACCATTAAATATCCGAGGGCATTTCAACTATTGGTGTTGGTAGTTTTAGGGAGCTTGCTGCCGCGTGTTGTGTGTTCAGCCGAAACACGTATTCAGTCGTCCAAGCCTAACGTTTTATTTTTGATTTGTGACGATTTGAATTGCGATATGAGCACTTATGGTCATCCTACAGTACAGACTCCGAACATTGATCGTTTGGCAGCCCGTGGCGTTCGATTTGAGAATGCTCACTGTCAGTTTCCGTTGTGTGGGCCTTCTCGTATTTCGTTTATGACGGGGATGTATCCAGACCAAACGTTAGTTCACAGAAATTCAATTTACGTTCGAGAACACACGCCGAATGTACTAACGATTCCGCAAGTGTTTCGTTCGGCGGGTTACTTTGCAACTCGTATCGGTAAAATATATCATTACAACGTGCCGCGACATGTTGGTACTAGTGGTCATGATGATCCCTATTCGTGGAATCAAGTGTTCAATCCGCGAGGCCGCGATAAGGAGGAAGAGCATTTGATTTTTTCGTTGCGCAAAAACACCTTTGGTGGCACGTTGAGTTGGCTGGCAGCGGAGGGAACGGACGCCGAGCAAACGGATGGGATAGCTGCATCGATAACGGTTGAGAGATTAAGGAAACATGCTGCGGAGAAAACTCCGTTCTTTATGGCCGTCGGACTGTATCGTCCTCACACACCTTATGTGGCTCCCAAAAAGTATTTTGAAATGTACCCCGCCAAAAAGATCAATGTTCCACAAATATCAGAGGGTTATTACGAAACACTTCCTAAACCGGCGGTCACTTCAATTACTCGGAAGAAAGATCAAATCAATTTGTCCGATGATCTCGCACAAAAAGCCATTCAAGCTTACTACGCATCGATTACCTTTGCGGATGCACAACTCGGAATTATTCTGCAGACTTTGGAGCAGACTGGTTTGGCCGAAAATACGATTGTTGTTTTTACTTCCGACCATGGCTATCACATGGGTGAGCATCGTCATTATCAGAAAACGACGCTTTTCGAAAATGCGACTCGAGTCCCATTGGTAATCGCGGGACCAGGCGTTTCGGAGTTTGGAAAAGTGGCAGCGGGACCTGTCGAAATGGTTGATATTTATCCAACCCTAACAGCTTTAGCTGGACTCGATACGCCGGCTGCTGTGTCTGGCAAAAGCCTTGCTCCGATGTTGGCAGATGTATCTCGCAGCGTACGCCAAGCCGCGTTTACTCAATTCGGAACGGGGTATAGCATTCGAACCGACCGGTATCGTTATACGCATTGGGGACCGGATGGAAGTTTGGGAGCGGAGTTGTACGACCATCATACCGACAGTGCGGAAATGGTCAACTTAGCGACTCATCGAGCTGCTGCGGCGGTTGTTAAAGAACTTTCAGCATTGTTGAAATCTCGTATTGACCAAGCGAGTGTACCGCCAAAAGGTGTGCGCCAAATTCATTTTGAAAATAAACGCGCTGTTCCGCAGCCCAACCCATAACCACCCTGAATAAACAAAAGGAGTCAATACTAATGGCACAGTTAGATCAATCACGACGGCGTTTACTGAAGCAGACTACAGCAATTGGGTTGTTTACGATTCTGCCTTCCGGACTGCTGGCGGCGGCGCCTAACAGTCGCCTGCAGACGGCACACGTCGGTGTTGGTGGTATGGGGGCGGCGGACTTGCGGAGTGTGTCATCGCATACAAGTGTCGCGGTGTTCGGATTGTGTGATGTTGATCAAGCGAGATTGAAAAGTGCTAATAAATTACATGCCGCGGCGAAAACGTATTCGGATTACCGTGAAATGATTGCTGAATTGGGAGATCAGATTGATGCGGTGGTGGTGTCAACGCCTGACCATACTCATGCGCCTGCGGCGATGACCGCTTTGAATGCTGGTAAGCCAGTTTATTGCCAAAAGCCGTTGACGCACACTGTTTTTGAAGCTCGACAGTTACGCAAAATGGCTAAGAAGGCTGGCGTGCCTACGCAGATGGGAGTCCAAGGTCATTCCGGGGCAATCTATCGTAAGGCTGTTAAAATTGTTCAATCTGGCGTGCTGGGACCCGTCTCGGAAGTGTACGCATGGTCGTTCAAAAATTGGGGTGATGACCGTACTGAATTACCGACCTCCGAAAAGGCTCCCGCAAATCTGGATTGGAACCGTTGGTTGGGTACGGCTATGGAACGTGGTTTCGTTCCGGGCATTTATCATCCTAGGGATTGGCGCAAGCAGATCGATTTCGGCACGGGTACGCTTGGCGATATGGGAATACATATCTTTGACACGCCTTATACCGCTCTAGAACTGGGCAGTCCGCTAACAGTAAAAACAACGTGTCGTAATCCTACGGGGATCGGGCACCCTGAAAAAAACCGAGTGGAATATGTTTTCCCGGGTACAAAATATACGACGAACACCTTGCGTTGGACTTGGTCGGACGGTGATTTTGCGCCACCAACGCCAAAACGATTGGGGTTGCCGGAAGATTTTGAGTTGCCGAATCAAGGTTCATATTTTGTGGGAGAGCGGGGCGGCATGCTATTACCGCACATTGCCGAGCCCCGTTTGTTTCCCGAAGACGCATTTGTTGATTACAAGATGCCAATTGTCGAAGAGGGAAATCACTATCACCAATGGGTTGATGCTTGTTTGGGAAAAGGCCAGACAAGTGCCGACTTTAGTTACGCGAGTGCGCTCACAGAAGCGTTATTATTGGGTGTGGTTGCAAATCGTTTTCCAAGTGTTGAGCTTCAATGGAATGCTCGCTCTGGCAAGGTCACCAATGTACCTGCCGCGAATGAATTATTAAGAGACAATTATCGCGACGGCTTTGCGGTAGATAATCTTTGATTATTAACCGTTGGTGCGAAACGCTTGAAAGTCATCGAATTGTGACCATTTGTTCACGTCAATGTTAGTTGACGAAAGATTTGTGGTTAGATTTATTTACGTATCATCTATATACTGATAACACGATGTTAGACCTGACCTTAAAAAATATGACCAACTCACGACGGGATTTCTTGCGTATTGGTGCATTGGGGCTTGGTGGGCTGACGTTGCCGGGTTTAATGCGCGCCGAAGCAGCAAATGGTGTCGGTAAAAGTCACAAATCGGTCATTATGATTTACTTGACCGGTGGACCACCTCATCAAGATATGATTGATTTGAAGCCTAATGCGCCTGTTGATATACGTGGTGAGTTTGCGCCCATTTCAA
>JABHUV010000364.1 GCA_018658605.1 Planctomycetaceae bacterium
AAATGCATCACTATGCGACCCACCCGATGAGCTATTATGGGCAAGGAGTCGTCTCCGCGGATTTTGTGGGATTGGCCCGCGCCCGTTTACAACGACAGGACCAATCAATACGCCAAATATTTGTTCCCGGATGCGCTGGGGATATTACTGCCGGAAAATTTAACAATGGATCAGAAGACCACCGCCAAAAACTGATTGACCGGTTGTATCAAGCGATGGCTAAAGCAGCAGATAACACGAAACGCTTCCCGCTCCAACAGCTAAACATCCGCAACACAAAACTGCAACTACCTTTTCACCCCGGCGAACACCTCACCATAAAACGCTTAGAATCAGATGTTGCCAACGAGAAACTTTCTGTCGAGAAGAGAATCTTAGCTGCCATGGGACTGGCGAGTCGTCGACGCGTCGCCAGCGGGCAAGCGATTGACTTTCCCTGTGTCGATTTGGGAGCAGCCCAAATTCTGTTGTTTCCCGGTGAGTCATTTATCGGCTATCAATTAATGGCTCAGGCCGCCGCAAAAAATAAGTTCGTGATGTGTCTTGCTTATGGAGAATCGTGGCCTGGGTACATTCCAACCGCAGCCATCTTTGCCGAGGACTTCAAAGATTCTTGGCTATGGGTTGGTCCCGGATCAGAAAAAGCAATTCGACAAGCCATCGATGATGTGCTCCGCAAATAGAACCAATCCCAGCATTCATTGAAGAATATATTTAACTACACTGAAAACATCTTTTTTATATGACATCGTCGACTTCAAGCACACCAATACTCGCTACCAAGAAATAATACGGCCTATCCATGAAATTCATCTTATCATTGCTACTTCTTTCTTTACCAACCTATACCATCGCTTTCGCAGCAGAACAACGAAATTTCGTATTCATTCTTGTTGACGATCTTGGCAAAATGGATATGAGCGGCGAAGGCAGTAAGTTTTATGAGACGCCCAACATTGATGCGATTGCCAATAGCGGAATGCAGTTTTCCAATGGCTATTCGACGTGCCAAGTTTGCAGTCCTTCGCGAGCAAGTATTTTGCTCGGAACTTACCCAGCACGCAACGGTATCACCGATTGGATCGGCGCGTCGAGCGGCACTGCTTGGAAGCGTAATGACCGAGTGTTGCCGTCAGCGTACAATCATTCGCTGCCGCTAGAGGATACTACGCTAGCCGAAGCGATGCGGATGGGAGGTTACAAAACCTTCTTTGCTGGCAAATGGCACCTTGGCGGTGAAGGATCTTTCCCCGAGGACCACGGGTTCGACATTAATATTGGAGGGCACCATCGCGGTAGCCCACCAGGTGGATTTTTTGCCCCCTACAATAACCCCAAGATGGACAACGGACCACCGGGAGAATCATTGCCGATTAGACTTGCCAATGAAACAGCTGCATTTATCGAAGCGAATAAAGATGAAAAGTTCTTCGCGTATCTTTCGTTTTACTCAGTACACGCGCCCATACAAACAAGCCAAGAGCTGTGGAAAAAATACCAAAAGAAAGCGGTGGATAACGGTTTAGTTACAGAGCGGTTCAAATTCGATCGAACCAAGGCCGTCCGCCAAGTGCAAGATAATCCAATTTATGCCGGCATGATGGAATCCCTAGATACCGCCGTAGGACTCGTAATAAAACAATTGGCCGACCTTGGACTCGAGGAAAACACGGTCGTAATTTTCACTTCGGATAATGGTGGCGTGTCCTCTGGTGACGCCTTCGCAACTTCCTGTTTGCCATTGCGTGGGGGCAAAGGTCGCCAATGGGAAGGCGGTATTTTACAACCTTATTATATTCATGTGCCCCATGTAACCAAACCCGGTTCGACCAACCCAACACCTGTCACCGGTACCGATTTCTATCCAACCATTTTAGAACTTGCCGGACTACCATTGAAACCTAAGCAACACATCGATGGGGTCAGTTTGCTGTCCCTGCTAAAGGGTGGCGACATTGCCGAGCGTGACTTGTTTTGGCACTATCCGCATTACGGCAATCAGGGCGGAGAACCATCGTCCATTATTCGCTCGGGAGACATGAAACTAATTCATTATTACGAAGACGGGCGTGACGAGCTATACAACTTAGTTGATGACGTGGGTGAGCAAACAGATCTAGCTGCCTCACAAGTGCAAATTACTACGAGTTTACGCAAGAAACTCGACCAATGGCTTGCCGAGACCAATGCGAAAATCCCCGTTGCTGACAGTCGCTTTAACGCGACTACCAAAGAATCCCAACTCAAAAGTAGTAGCACCGGCCAGTTAAAAGGCTTAGAGAGTCGACACGCCAACTACCTGAAACCCGAGTTTAAGCCGAATGCTACTTGGTGGAATAGTCTCATCCCGAAAGATTGATGTGTGTGTTTATTCGCGTACCGGCGCGTGTAGAAACGACGCAGGAACTGCATTGAGGCGATAACGCTGGCACGCCATTTTGAGCGCCTCAACTCCCCGCAATGTTTCTCGCTGTCGACTACCTGTCAGGCGATCAGACATACTCAACAGGTCAACCTCAATCGCACGGCCAAGATTATATTTCTGTGCTGCAGCTAGAGCCACACCTAACTGGTATCTCTGTTGGGGGTAAATCGGCACTCCTAATGTCTCGAGGGACCAACGACTTAGGTCCAACACACGAAACGGTGCATTACCGAATTGAGGCTGAAAGAATTCCTCTATCTCATTCGTTTTTGTACCCGCCGACAAATAGACCCGTACTGCAACACGGCTATTACGAGGCGAATACAATCCCCAACTCGGCCAATGATCTACCACTTCATATGGTTCTAACGCGGGTAAAACCAATACAGCCATAAGGATCAACTGGCCAATCCACTGGGCCTCAGGTTTCACGGGTTTATCAACTGTATTCCCAGATATTTCAACTTCCACAACTGCGGTGGCTGGTTTGAATTTCGACCTACATTTGGAAACACCAGCCAACAACTTCGTGCCAAATAGCATGTCGTTTTGAACAATGAAAAACACATTCCACACCACCACTCCCCATTCATGATTTAATCCCAATGGACTAAATAACACCGCCAAACAAATATGCATAAGTGTCGCACCAAAAATAGCTAGCTTTCGCATGCGGCGATGACACAACATTATGCCGATCAATAATTCTCCCGCTGGCAATAGCAGAGATAGCTTTGATACCAACGTCGAGTCCCATGTCTTGATGTCTACACCTATAAACTCGGACAATCCTGTCAATAATTGCGGTCCTATACTGTGCATAAACTGATAATCGAATTTTCCCAACGCTGAATAAATATATATGCTAATCGCAAGTATTCGTAGCAGCGCCACACCTCGCTGTGGTCGACAACTGATAAAAACTAAGGCACCTACAAATAAATGTACTGCCCAAGGCTGAATACGATGTTGATCGGCAAGCCACAACAGTACGATGGCGTCGACTACTATAGCCCACGACAAGAAACGGATTTTTAACGATCTAGGAATCGTATCGTAGGAGAACTTACCCAATAGGATTGAAAATAGGGCGATAATGACCGCTGCTATCGCACCATAAATAATTGTACTGGGGATGCCATTGAACAGCTCAATTAACGCAACCTGGGGGAACAGAGTCTGGGGTAACCACAACCCGCTGGTGACGACAAAGAGCGCGATCGCAAACAGGGCCCAGAATTTTTGCAAAGCGGACCAGACAACGTCGCTATCTGAATTGCGTTCGAAATACTTAAACAAAACCAGATTGCTTTCGAGTGTTGGGTTGTAGGAACGACCACATTAGATTGTGTTATAACAAAGGGCTATTCACCCCATCATTGTACAACACAGTTTTCGTAACACACCCTGTAGGATTCTGAATATGACAATCGCTTTTGTAAGTGGCCCAACTGGATGTATTGGAGCAGCAACGGTAGCTTACTTGCTCGACAACGGCGCCGATCAAGTCGTCGGATTTTGCCGCAATGTCGACCTGTCACGGATTGATGCAAAATACCACGACCGACTAGAAATCATCAGCGGTGATATTACAGACCGCCACTCAGTCGTTGCTGCCGTGACCCAAGCTCAACCAAACGTCATCATTCATCTCGCTGCCTTCCAAACGCCGGCATGCGAAGCCACTCCGCTGCTCGGCATGGACGTCAACGTCGGTGGCACAGCTAACATGTTTTACGCCGCTAAACAACTAGGCACAACGCTCCAACGATTTGTCTTTGCGAGCTCCTCGGCAGTTTACGGGCCACGGGATATGTACGATGGACCAGTTGTCAAAACTCCGATGCCATATCAACCTGCTAACATCTATGGTTTTTGGAAAGTTGCTGGTGAGGGAATGGCCATCGCTTTTCACAAAGAAACCAGTATCCCAACGGTCAGTGTCCGGTTATCCACGACCTACGGTCCTGG
>JABHUV010000175.1 GCA_018658605.1 Planctomycetaceae bacterium
AAAGTTAGTCGTCCGATACGGCCGAACCCGTTAATTGCGACACGAATTGTCACGATATTCTCCTTCAAAACTCAATGAACTAAAACCGGAAACAGTGGTCAATCAAACACCAGTGATTGCGATCTTACGTGTTTGTGACTTTTTCACCAACAAACAGATTGTTAGTGGTTGTTTACGAGAAACTAAAGCGTATTCGCTTCTTGAAGAGGCAATTATAGGTTTGAAATGCAAGGCTCACAATGGGCGAATTTGACTGGAGCCAAGTATTTTTTGTGGTCACCGAAACTTTTTAACGGTCGTAGCGTTTAATTACGTTGCTAATTACTCGTAGTTCCCTAGTGTTCATAATACCCGTTAACACTATATCTGCGGGTAGTTAGTTTTTTGGTGGCGGGGGGAGACTCAACAGCGTAGATTCTCCGCCGAAACCAATAGTGTAGGCGGAGCGGGAAACTCCCCCTAACGAGGAGTGCTAATTGTTCAGCATAATCTAAGAGGACCACTATTTCGGTGCAGCTTTTTCTACCGGCGCTGGTTTTTCGACATAGCCGTATGGTTTTTCGGAGATGAATTTTAAGCTATTAGCTTTGGCTTGCATTAATTGTGCTTGGCCTGCATAGTACCAAGCGTCGACGTTGACTTTATCACCCACGCGAATCAGGTTTAGGTTATGGCTTTTGACGCGGATGGTCATTTTCTTGGCTATTGAAACTATGGTTCGAAAGCCTCCTGGTGCTTCGACCACCATTTTTCCGTTGTTGATATTCACCAATCTACCCGCGACGAGAAAGCGAGCGGTTTGGACAGCATCGGGATTTGGAGTTCCACCGAATAGATTTTTATTAACGCCTGAGATCCCATCTCGCTGAGCCCCTAGTTTAATATCTTTATTTGGGTTAAATACAAGAATGTCTTTTATCTCAGTCTGTGGTACTCCCTTTGCGTCGAATAACCCCGCAAAGCTAACGTACATACCCCGCTTTAACCAAGGCAGCACTGCAGTTCCGGAGACGTCAACAGATTCAGGATTATCAGGCATAAAGAGAACCCATTTTTTACCGTCTTTTAATTCGACTTGAATTTTGCCAGCACCCATAGCAATGACAGTACCGTCACCGCGTAATGTTTCTTTGGGCGGTTGTTGTTGTGCGTTGGTGTTGGCTGTAGCGAAAATAAATGTTGCCAAAGCGAACGATGAAAAGATGCGATTGAATTCACTAAATTTTGTCATGATTTGATTCCGATTAAACTATTTATTCCCTGAGCCATCTACAGCTTGACCATTTCGGTTTACTTGAAAATGAAGTATAGTCGATACGTCTTCTTCCTCTTACATTATAGCTTGTTGGAAAAGCAAAACTAAAAAAAATCAATAATGGCCGCACCAAAAAAAAAGATTACCGTCAACGATTTCATTGACTTGAAACGTCAAGGCCAGCGAATCACAATGCTGACGGCGTATGATTTTACGACCGCTAAGATTCTTGATCAAGCAGGTGTTAACGGGATTTTAGTAGGTGATTCCTTAGGTATGGTGGTGCAAGGTCGAGAGACAACGTTGAAGGTCTCGCTTGACGAAATTATTTACCATGCCGAAATGGTAGGTCGTGCCGTGGAACACAGCCTGATTGTAGTGGACCTCCCCTTCCCGACCCACCTCGTGGGTGATTACGAAGCGATAGCCGCAGCCGCTAGGGTTTTGAAAGAGACTGAATGTCAAACGGTCAAACTTGAAGGTGGCGTTCGACAAGCTGGCACGATCGCTGCTTTAGTTTCAGCTGGAATTCCCGTCATGGGGCACATTGGCTTACAGCCTCAAAGTGTATTGACGATGGGTGGCTATAAGGTGCAACGGGACGAAGAGCAGTTGTTGGCTGATGCCAAAGCCGTAGAAGATGCGGGGGCGTTTTCTGTCGTATTAGAGTGCATGGAAGCAACGATCGCTGCTAAGATTACTGAGACGTTATCGATTCCAACGATTGGTATCGGTGCCGGCGAACATTGTGATGGGCAAGTTCTTGTAATCAATGACCTGCTCGGGCTAACCGATTCTCCGCCGCGTTTTGTGAAAGAATACGCACAACTGCGAAGTACAATTGGTGATGCTGTATCGCAGTATTGCCAAGACGTTCAGGCGAAGACGTTTCCAGATTCATCCACTAGCTATTAATGATTGTAAGTCGTAGTACTGCTTGGGCTACAATATTTAGCATGAGCAATAAGATAACCAAAGAATGAAAACCAGAACTTAAAAAGTTGCGTTATGTGGGTGCGAAAACGAATTGATATTGGTTGGACCGATCTTGCTAGTGCGTTAGCACATTGCCTCTTTCCGAATCGTGTCGACACGACCGTCGTCAATCAATGCTGGCGAGATTCGCGGCAAGCGTTCACTTGCTTAAGCGTACGATCTGGCTTTGATGTTTTACTACAAGCTTTGGACTTACCTCGCGGTAGCGAAGTTATTGTCAGCGCCATGACGATTGATGGGATTCTCAAAATCATCGCTGAACATGGTCTCGTGGCAGTGCCGGTTGACCTACAATTTGATACGCTTGCTCCAACACCAGAAGATGTTGAATCAGCAATTACCGATCAAACTCGACTGGTGCTAATTGCTCACCTCTTTGGCACACAAATAGACATGCAGCACTTTGCTCATATTACACAACAGCATGGATTGCTGCTGATCGAAGATTGTGCCCAGTCCTTTCGCGGTATGCCGCAAGGAAAATCAGATTGTAGTGACGTGGCAATGTACAGTTTTGGGCCAATCAAAACGTCCACGGCGCTTGGCGGAGCTGTACTTTGCGTTGCCGATGGTAAGTTGACAAAGAAGATGGAACAAATCCAGCAAGCGTATCCACTACAATCCACGAGGGCATATTTTAAACGCGTGGTGAAATACGGTTTCCTCAAGTTCCTCTCCTATCGAGTGCCGATAACAGCTTTTATCGTAACCTTAAGAATGCTAGGAAAGGATTACAGTGAAATACTGAAGAAGAGTGTGAAGGGATTTCCCAGCGACAATTTATTTTCAAGGATCCGGCAGCAGCCTTGTCAGGCGTTATTAAGTGTGTTGAAACGCCGGATTACAAGTTTTGATGAGCGGCGGTTAGAACGCCATTGCGAACTTGGTAAACTCTTATGCGATCACCTCTTTCAGCAATATGATTTGCCCGGTAGTGCTGCCACTTCAAATTACTTTTGGGTATTTCCAGTGGAAACAGATAACCCACTTGAGACAATTCAAAACTTGCGAGCATGTGGGTTTGATGCGGATCAACGTGGGTCGATGGTTAAAGTGCCAACAGTGAACGGCGAAGCAGTTCAAGCAATATCGACGACCGATCGCATTTTAAACAACTCGGTGTTTTTGCCAATCTATCCAGCGATGTCGCAGCAAGCCATTAATCAGTTAGCTAAGGCGTTTTGCCAAAAGGCTATTAGACATCGTCGCCCTGAGGCGGATCAACCTCCGATAGTTGATGTTTGTGCCCATAGCGTCCCTGAAACTCTTGTGCGGGATATTTGAGTCGGTTCTTTTCCATTTTCTGCAGCAGTGATGTTGAGATGTCGAGGTTGAGTTGGTTTGCCATGGCTAATAAATAGCACATGCAATCCGCCAGTTCCTCCCCGACTTCTTGCAACTTGTCTGCATCGTCGCGACAGCCACGAGATTCATCCATCGAAATCCACTGAAAATGCTCCATTAACTCAGCGACTTCAATCGCTAGTGCCATGCTTATATTCTTAGGGCTATGGAATTGTTCCCAATCACGTTCCTGTACAAATTCTGCAACGACCTGTTTTAAATCTGCTAGTGAAGTTTCTTGATCAGTGGTCTTGGATTGCTCCGTCATGGTTTACTCCTTGTTGAGTGAATCAAGGTATGCGGTGACAGCAGCAGAGAGCACTTGCTGTAAAGAGATGTCTTCTCGGTCACTGATTTCTCGAGCGGATTCATACTCTGGTGAAAAACGTTGATCGCCGCTTGGTAGCGTCGCAAGTTTTCCCAATAGTGGTCCCCAAGTTGTTTCCACTGTGTGTGGCTGTCGTTGGAGTATATGTCGTTGAGCAATCCATTTGCGTATACCTAGGGTGGTCGTCTGCTCAAACATAATGCGTTCGGCTTCAGCAACTGAATCGGAATGGCATAAGGCGGTTAGTGTCACACCAGGACGATTCTTTTTCATTTGAATCGCTGTGGTGTACACGTCGAGAACACCGGCTTGCTGTAATAGTCCACAACAATGCCCAATGGCTTCACCGGTCATGTCATCGATGTTTGTTTCCAGTATCCACACCTCATCGTGGGTTTGGTCGGCGGATGGTTTCACATGGTTCTCGACTTCGCCAATCAACAAACGCAAAACGTTTGGTTGATTTTCAAGATCACGATCGCCTGCACCGCAGGCTACGGTTTTAATTTGCATGGTGGGTAAGCTGCCAAATTTATCAACAATGGTCGCTACAATCGCCGCGCCGGTTGGCGTCGTTAATTCGGTAGAAATATCCGATTGAGCCAAGGGAATGTTGGTTAGTAGTTCGGCAGTGGCCGGCGCTGGGATACTAACAGTGCCATGTGCGATTTTTACGGTGCCATTGCCAGTGGGAATCGGCGAGCATTCGATGTGATCAACACCCAGTAAATCCCAACCGATGGCAGTACCGACAATATCCGCAATCGAATCCACAGCGCCGACTTCGTGGAAATGTACTTGTTCGATCGAGCAGCCATGCACTTTAGCCTCGGCTTCGCCTAGTTTTGTGAATATACGTTTGGCTAAATCCTTTTGGTTTTCTGTAAGCTGACTATTATCGATCATCTCGGTTATGTGATGCAGATGTCGATGTACATGTTCTGGTTCGTATTGCACGTTCACATTGGTTGCGCGGAAACCACCTTTGCTGACGGTGTCTGCGACCAGACGGCACGTCGGTAAACCCAGTGAATCAATGCCTGCTTGTATTTGTATGATGTCGACGCCAGCGTCAATTAACGCTCCGAGCATCATGTCTCCGGAGATTCCACTTAGACAATCTAAATACGCAATTCGCATCGACTTGGGTTCCTCGATATTTTTAAGGCAACAATATAATGCCTAGTAATGTTCCGACCTTCGTTTGTTAAACGTTGTCCATCTAATATACAACTTCTCGGCGCGGTAGAATATGACCTATGGCAAAGCATCAGGATCGATCGCAGTGGCAGTTACCTACCGGAGTAAGCCGGGGGCTGTGGGATTATACGCAATCGAAAGTCGTTGCCGAGGACTATGACGATTACTTTGCCTATACCAGCCTGTTTTCGTTTGACGAACAAGTCATTCTCGACGAACTGAAACAGAATGGTCAGTCAGGGGATTTGATTGCTGATTTAGGATGTGGAACTGGGCGGGCACTTGAGACGTTGTGCACCGCAGGATATCGCGGACTGGCTGTAGATCTTTCTTGGCCGATGTTAAACGTCGTTCAGCAGAAAATTGAGAAAGCAGATTTACCGATTCACTGTGTGCGGGCCAATATGGTCGAGTTAGATGTGTTGGCGAGCGATAGCGTTGATCACGGTATTTGTTTATTTAGCACTTTGGGAATGATCCAAGGACGTAAGAATCGCCGTCAAGCACTACAGCATATGGCACGTATTACACGGCCTGGGGGTAGTTGCGTGCTACACATTCATAACGTCTGGTTCAATTTTTATGATCCCGGCGGACCATGGTGGTTGTTAACAAATATTGTGAGGAGTTGTTTTTTAAAGAAGCTAGAGATGGGCGATAAGACGTTTGGGTATCGAGGCGTACCAAATATGTTTTTGCATGTTTTTCGGTGGCGAGAGATTAAAAAGGATTTGCGTTTGGCAGGGTTTCAGATTAAGAAAGTGATACCGTTACATTCCACACGACAGCATGGATTGAAATATCGCTGGTGGATTCCCAATCTGCGAGCCAACGGTTGGATTATTGTCGCTCGGAACCACCCATGACAACCACCGTCGCTGCTGCGCTGCGACACGTATACTGAGGGTTCGTTAATGAGTGCCGATTTACCAAGCTGCCTGATAGATTGCTAGTGCATCTTGTTCAGTTATTTTGCGCGGGTTGTTCACGAGTAATCTTGTCTGTTTCATGGCGTCGCGGGCCATGGATGGAAGGTCGTCACGGGTAATACTAACCTCACGCAGCTTTTGTTGCAGTCCGACAGTTGCCGAGAGTACAGCTAGACGTTCGATGAATTCAGCACAAACCTCTTGAGAATTTTGAGTTGTATCGATATCGGGGAAAACAAAAGGCGCTAGTTCCGCATATTCTTGAGCTGCTTCCGGTGCGTTGAACCGCAAGACGTGGGGTAACACGAGTGCGTTGGATAATCCGTGTGGAACATGGAAAGTACCACCGATTGGATAAGCTAGTGCGTGAACGGCTGCTACTGGCGAGTTAGCGAAAGCCATACCGGCCAGCATGGAACCTAACAACATGGCACCTCGCGCTTTGATATTGGTACCGTCTGTAACAGCCAATTCAATATTTGCGCCGAGCAATTTCAGTGATTCAGTTGCGAGGATTTTTGATATTGGATTATTATTCGCTCCACGAGAAGCGTAGCCCTCGATTGCATGAACCATCGCATCAATTCCAGTTGCGGCGGTAATGCTGGCAGGCAAGCTGGTGGTCAATAATGGATCAAGTATCGCCACATCGGGCAGAATGATAGCAGAGGAAACCCCTCGTTTTTCGTCTTGGCCGATAGTTAGTATAGCGATCGGTGTGACTTCCGATCCTGTCCCCGCTGTCGTGGGAATCAAAACTAACGGCAGTCGTGGCCCTGTGGCGTTATCGACCCCCCATGCTTCTGCTAGATTTTCTTTGGACCCCACGAGCAGCGCGGTCAACTTGGCCACGTCCATAGAGGATCCACCACCGAATCCAACAACTCCTGTAGCATTAATTTGCCGTGCTTTGTCGACGGCCGCGATTAAGGTATCTAGTGATGGATCAGCCTCGACCTGATCAAACAGAGTCACGGTGATTCCAGTTTGTCGCAGCGACTCAAGTGGACCTTGCGCTAAGCCAATTTTAATGAGTCCTTGATCGGTCACAAACAACACTCGTTCTCCAAGTGTATCTTGGCACTCTGTACCGAGATTAGCCGCTGCTCCTTCTTGAAATCGGATATTGGCAGCTGTGTTGAAAGTAAAGGAATTCATGGATGATTGATCTGACAAGTAAGTAAGCTGAGAGGTTATTTATAGAACTGAATCGGAAACAAATTTGTGTCTTTCATAATTTAAAACGACCTACGCGACAGAAGGCATTCATTGTAATTGCTGCGCATCAAAATTGCAGAAAACCATTGCAACTGTAATTGATTGCACTGGTAGTTGGGTCAATTTCGAGGACGACTTAACGGTATTCTTTTAGCAATTTACCCAGATTGTCAAATCTTACGTGATTTCTGTGATGTAAGGCCTTAATCGAGTCTATTTGATAGGCATTTTTTCCCGATGTTAATAGTTATACAGGCACTTATTGCAGCTTTGATTGATTCTCAAAATAGCACAAAGAAAATATGGCAAAGAATAAATACCACTCAACCGGAACGTTTCTTAAACCCGTATTTCGTCACATATTGTTTAGCAGTGTTGTATTGTTCTTTTTCTGTTTAGTCGTCGTGTCTGGCGGAGGCGGATATGCCCAATTGCCTAATTCTCCGTTGACGCCGATTCCGATTGCAGTGCAATCGATTAAAACATCCCCGATTGTGTATACGATCCCAGTGAATGCGTATGTCGTACCGGCCCCGTTTGTGTTAGATGCCCCAGTTGTTACACCAGAATCATCACAAATGAGTGAAATCCCGCCGCCCAAAACGGGTATTCAATTATGGCTCGCTAGTGCCACAGAAGCCATCACATCTGACGCTGCTACTCAAGCTTCGGTTACACCGCCAAGTAAACCAATTGAACCAGCTAAAAGTGAAGTTCCGCGACAACCGTTACGTCGTGGTAAAGAAAGCAAAATCAAGCGTTCACAAGTTGCTCCGACACTTCCTCCGGAATCAAATCGACCTACTACGAGCTCTCTGCCTCGTCTGAATATCGCGACACTTCCTCCTGAATCTGAATCAAGTCGCGTGGACCAGATAGACCGAGTTGAAAATGAACCGCTAGGCATGCAGCGATTTAGTTGGCCGGAGTGTCCACTGTTGCATCGCCAATTAAAGCAGTTGGCCGAAATTAGCGTTTTAACCGAATGGGCATTGGAAACCCAAAGGGAGCTCAGTCGACTACATGCAACCCGCGGATTTGACAGTGTTGAATCCGTTACCCTATTGGCAAAGCTCCGCGAATTACAAAATCAAGGAATCCAAAAAGCGTCCACATTGATGGATATGCAGCAACAGACAGTATTGTTCAAGATGCTCAGCGGCTTAAAACGTCGGTTGGCAATTTGGCATGCAGTACAAGCGATCATTACGAACGAAAAGGCGCTGACCGAGAAAAAAGTTGACCCGCGAGTCATCGTCGCAGGCGCTCTTGAGGGGATTGATGAGCGTTTGTACGGTTCAGTGGAAGCGGAAAATTGGTCTACGTATTTGATGCTACTGACGCTCAAGCAATACACAACCGTCGATGCGACTCTAGATGCCGAGCAACGCACCAAAGATGCGCAACGAGTGTTGACTCGGTTGCACTCCAACTATCTAACATCAGAACAAGCCGAACTTCTGCTAGAAGAGCCCTTTGTTTCCTTAGAAGAGGGTTTGCGATATTGGTGTGCTGAGCCGATTGATTATACAAGACTGTTAATGGATATCGAGAGATACGAAGCAGGTCGTTTTAGTTATCAAGCTGTTCCGGTTGCCTTAAGTTTCCAAGCCATTCGCTGGTCTGCAGATGAACCAGTTGCTCAACTCGGTGCGATGTTGGATCAATATTATCGCGGCGGGAACATCCGCATCCGGATCGCCGAAAAATTTATGAATCGGTTGCTTCCTGGACAGACAAATCAAACACAGGACATTGACGACACACTTGGGGGTGTCAAAGTTACAGGCACGAGTCAAACGACATCTGAACTTAAAGTCCGTTTACACGCCGATGGCTTACGTTGGGTAATCGGGGTAGAAGCAGTAGGGGATATCAAGACCAAAACGGAAACCCAAAAAGGTGCGGCAACATTTGAAAATGCAGCGACCGCGACGTTTGAAACGGGCAAGCAGATCTTTATCTCACCGAGTGGCATTGAATTTGGAGATACCAAGGCGTCTGTGACGAGCAATACCGAATTGCTTGAATTTAAGACAGATTATGATAGTTCGTTGCTAGGTGGTTTGGCTCGCAATATGGCAAAAAAACAATATCGGCAAAAGAAAGATCAGGCAGCCCAGGAACTTGAGAATCGAGTCCGTACGCAGGCAACAGAAACGCTTGATAATAAGGTAACTACCGGCATCTCGAAGGTCGACGGTCAATTTAACGACCGCTGGCTGGAACCCATGCGGCAATTACAACTCAGTCCCGTGGCGACCCAGTTGCGTACGACAAAGGACCAATTGGTTGTTGATTATCGATTAGCTGGAGCCGATCAACTTGCCGCGTATGGATTCCGACCAGAAATCCTTGGGGATTCGTTAGTGTCGATTCAAGTTCATGAGTCGGCGATGAATAATTTGTTACATAAATTGGCACTGGATGACTCCTCTGGCAAGTTGCGTGACGTGATGTCTACGGTTGCTGAGCAATTGGGTTTTACTGATTATGAAGTACCTGCAGAAGTCTCAGAGACGGTGCTGGTCAAACTGATTTCGCGAGACGCTATTCGGATTCGCTTTTACAATGGGCGAGTACAATTGCTGTTGCAGTTTAAAGAACTGAGCAACAACCGCATTGTTTGGAAGAACTTTGCTGTGTTGGTTGAGTTTTTCCCACAGTTGGACTCGATCAATGGAAATCTAAAACGAGAAGGTGTACTACAAATCATTGGTCGTAGTTTGCGATTGGGCGACCGTATTGCGTTGCAGACGATTTTTAACAAAGTGATTCCGTCGACACGTTCGATGAGCTTACTTGGCAGCAGTATCGCTGAGCACCCTAATTTTGCAGACACGCGAATTGCAACTTTTCAAGTACAACATGGATGGTTGACGTATTGTGTAACACCCGAGCCTCGGATAGCTGTAACGAGCGAATAATATTGCTCGTTGACAGGATGTTAGTTTGACTGAGTGGTTTCTTCTTTTCTTAGTCGACGTTGTCGTGCGAACAACGCTAGGCTCCATCCACCGGCAAATAACAAGACAGTACCCAGCGTAATGACTAGCTTCATCACTCGCTTCGGGGTAGAAATTAGGTCCTCAATTTGTGCTGGTTCACTTGCGAGTTCAATGCGGTCCCACGAAAGAAAAGCACCGACTGCTAGGATTGCACCCCACGCAATAACAACTAGGACGAGGCTCCAGGTGGCTCGTCGTAGTTGTTGTGGTTCGTTGCTGGAACCATCCGCAGTGTTATTAGGCTTGGTATCCATAGAATCCTTCGACGCTAAGTCCGGTTTGAGTGG